>JBIKUM010000273.1:0-4143 GCA_044347585.1 Terrimicrobiaceae bacterium | reverse complement strand
GCGATGGGTGCCGGCTTCTTCGCTCAAAGCGAGGGGGCATTTATTTGCGCGCCGAACATCCTTACAGAATCCGATCCCGAAAAAATCCGCTTCGAGACGCTTCCAGATGGCGAGCACGGCTTGACGACCCCGCCGGGAGCTGGCCGCATTGCCGAGGAGCATAGTGTGGTTGAGTTGAGCGATGGTTCGCTTTATTGTGTTTACCGCAGCGTGGACGGCTGGCCGGTCCACACGCACAGCCGCGATGGAGGGCGCACATGGGAGTCGCCTCAATACAAGACCTACACGCCGGGCGGTCGCCGCATGAAAAATCCCCGCGCCGCCAATTTTGTCTGGAAGCTTTCGGGTGGTCGCTACCTTTACTGGTTCCACAACCACGGCGGGGCCTTCATTCGCGCTTTGGGTGGTCATTCCTCCCTGCCGAACGGCCTCTCGCCGGTGAATGGCCGCTCGCCCTACGACGACCGGAATCCGGTTTGGATCAGCGCTGGACGCGAAATCGACGGACCAAATGGCAAGGTGCTCGAGTGGACTCAGCCCGAAATCCTGCTCTACGACGACGACCACATGGTGCGCATGAGCTATCCTGATCTTGTTGAGCAGGACGGAAAGGTGTGGGTCACCGAGACGGATAAAATGAATGCCCGCATTCACGCTCTCTCTCCAGATTTTCTGGAGCAGATTTTCAGCTCGTTGGATGGTGGCGCCGCCCGCAAAGCCGAGCCAGCTCAACATGCCTCGAGCCATGCGAACGCCGCCTGGCACATGCCTCTGAATCGAGTTCCCAACCTGCTTGAGCGTGATTTGCAGTCCTTCACTTGCGGAACAAAAGACCCCCGTGCCGGCATCACTTTGGAGTTCTCCATCGTCGGCCTGCCAGACGAAGGGGAAGTCCTTTTCGACAGCCGCAACGCCGAGGGCGCTGGGATTCTCCTGCGGGCCATATCAAGGGGGCGGATCGAAGTTGTGCTCTCGGATGGTCGCACGGTCAGTTCTTGGGCGAATGATTCCGACTCCCTCGACCCCGTCGAGACGAATCATGTGAGCGTGATCATCGACGGTGGTCCGAAGCTGATTCTGTTTGTGATCAACGGAGTTCTCTGCGATGGCGGCGACGAGCGCCAGTTCGGCTGGGGGCGCTACAATCCCGCGCTGCGGGACATTAATGGAGCCACGGAAGCCGCTGTGTCGGCATGCGTGAGCGAAGTCGCGATTCACACCCGCGCCTTGCTCGTGAGCGAGTGCGCACGGAAAAGCCTGCAGAGCCATTGATCTTGATCAAGCACACCACCATCCACTCATCACACTTTATGCCAGCAACAAAAGATAAACTTCGCGCCGGACAACCAGTTTTCGGCGCATGGACACTAACCGGCCATGCGGCCATCGTCGAAATCATGGCCGGTGAAGGCTTCGATTTCGTCTGTGTCGACATGGAACACACGCCGACTTCGCGCAGTGATTTCTATCATGCCGCGCTTGCGACGAAAGGAACGGGCTGCGACCTGCTGGCGCGCTTGCCATCCTGTGACGCGGACCTTGCGAAGCAGGTGCTGGATTTGGGAGCTGCCGGCATCATTGTGCCATCGGTCAACACGCCGGAGGAGGCCGCCAAGGCGGTGGCAATCGCGAAATTTCCGCCCGATGGCGTGCGTGGCGCCTCGTTGTGCCGCGCAACGGGATTTGGCAGTCATTTCAGTGAATACTTTTCCGCTCACAACCGCGATGTCGTGGTGGTGGTGATGCTTGAGCATGTCGATGCCGTGCGAAATGCGAAGGCGATCCTTGCCACACCGGGCATCGATGCCGCGCTCATTGGCCCGTATGATTTGTCCGCCTCGATGGGCTTGGCCGGCCAACTTGATCACCCCGAGGTCTTGGCGGCACAAGCTTCTATTCTTGAGGCGTGCTTGGAGAGCGGCGTGGCGCCGGGGCTTCATGTGGTGCCAGTGGATCCTGCGGAAGTGCGTCGTCGGCTTGACCAAGGGTTCCGCTTTCTCCCGTGCGGTCTCGACACGCTCTTCATTCGTGAAGGATGCCGCCGCATGCTCAGCGCGCGCAATGCGTGACGAAAATCCGGAGTGTATAAATTTGTTATGAAAATCACCAAGCTCGAAACCTTTCACATCCGGCCGCGCTGGTTGTTTCTGAAAATCCACACCGATGCCGACATTGTCGGCTGGGGTGAGCCGGTGCTTGAAGGCCGTGCCCTCACGGTCGAGACGGCCGTGCATGAACTCGGTCGTATCCTCATCGGCGAGGATCCGACGCGCATTGAGCACCTTTGGCAGCGATGCTATCGAGGTGGTTTTTATCGCGGCGGGCCGATCATGACATCGGCCCTTTCAGGCATCGAGCAGGCGTTGTGGGACATCAAAGGCAAGGCGGCGGGATTGCCTGTGCACGAGATGCTCGGTGGTCGCGTGCGCGACAGGATCCGCCTCTACGGTTGGCTCAACATTGCTGGAACTGGCGACTATGTTTCAGAGGTGGCCAAGGCGGTGGGCGACCGGGATTTCACGGCTTACAAATTCGTGCCCGTTCCAGCCTGCGAACCGATCGAGACACCTCGCTTCATCGACGAGGTGATCGAGACTGTTTCAAATCTCCGCAAGACGCTGGGCAATGATATCGACATGGCGCTCGATTTTCACGGCCGCTGCACTCCGGCTGTGGCAAAGCAGCTTTGCCGTGCGCTTGAGCCGTTTCGGCCGATGTTCATCGAGGAGCCCGTGCTGCCGACCAATCCTCGGGCGATGCGGGAAATCAAGGAGAGCACGACCATTCCGATTGCTGCCGGCGAGCGTCTGTTCACGCGCTGGGACTTCAGCGATCTGCTGCACAGCCAATCGGTGTCGATCATTCAGCCTGACCTCTCGCATGTCGGCGGCATCTTCGAGGCGCGCAAAATTGCTGCGATGGCGGAGATCCACGACATCGTGATCGCGCCGCATTGTCCGCTCGGACCGGTGGCCTTGGCCTCGTGCCTGCAACTCGATGCCTGCACGCCGAATTTCCTCTGCCAGGAGCACCTCACGCTGGGCGAGGGGATTCTCAAGGAACCGATCCAAGTCGAGAACGGCTACGCCTTGATCCCCGACAAACCCGGACTCGGAGTCGAGATCGATGAGGAGAAGCTTGCGAAACTTGTCTTCGACGGTCTCTGGGAGACACCACAATTCACTCGTAAGGATGGTTCCGTGACGGAATGGTGATCTAACCACTCAAAAACTATGATTCTCGATTCACTCAATCATTCCGCAGCCTACGAGGGCCTGCACCCGCTTTTCCCAGTCGCCTTTTCGCATCTGCGCGAGTTGGCGGCGCGCAGCGAATTGCCCGAGGGGAAAATTGAAATCCAAGGCGAGTCTCTTTTTGCCGTCGTGATGAAAGGTCTCGGCAAACCGAGAGAGGATGCCCGCATGGAGACGCATCGCCGCTACATCGACATTCAATACATCGTCGAAGGCGAGGATCTCATGGGCTGGATGCCACTCGCCGAGAGCCGCGATCCACTCGGCTACGATGAAAAAAAGGAGGTGGAGTTTTACAAGGACCGCCCGGCCTGTTGGCTGAATGTTCGACAAGGACAGTTCGTGGTCTTTTTTACCGCCGATGTCCATGCTCCCACGGCCAATGAAGGCCAGCCTTTCACGAAAATCGTGGTGAAGGTTGCTGTATGACGCCTGACTTCACCAGTTGCGATTGGGGCACGACAAATCTGCGTGTCCGAATCGTTCGAGGGGATTCGGTCGTGAAGGAAGTTCGCACGCCTCAAGGAGCCGGCACCCTGAAATCCCCGCAGGAATTTCGTATGGCTCTTGGCGCGGCGATGGATTCCCTCGGAGCCACTGGACCGGTCGTGATTTCCGGCATGGCCGGCTCGAGCATCGGTTGGAAGGAATTGCCGTATGCGCGTCTCCCGTTTCTCTTGGATGGAAGCGCTGCCGTGGTGGACGAGATCGAGTCGGGCATTTTTTTAATCTCAGGCGTCCGTTCGGAGGACGATGTCATGCGTGGCGAGGAAACCGAACTTCTCGGCCTGGAGGTCGGGCGGGAGGATGCGGTGGTGATTCTTCCCGGCACGCATTCCAAGCACTGTGTTTTGAAAAACGGCGCGATGGTCGCCTTTCGCACATTCAT
>JBIKUM010000433.1:0-4146 GCA_044347585.1 Terrimicrobiaceae bacterium | reverse complement strand
CGGCATGGGCTTGTCACTCCCGGCCATCGTAAACGCCAAGGATTACCGCGCGGTTGTCGTTGTTTTTGCCCACGGTGGCTGGGATGGCAACGACATGCTCGTGCCCACCGATGCCGGGTATCAGGATTATTATCGTGCGCGTCCTAATATCGCTCTAAAACGCGATCAATTAGTTAGCTTATCGCGAGGTTACGCCAATGGTAGCGTTGGGATGCACCCAGCACTTGAGCCTTTGCGCGCCATTTATGATCGCGGTCATCTTGCTTGGGTGGCCAATATTGGCGCCATGATTAAGCCGCTCACAGCGAAACAATGGCGTGACAATGAAGTCGCTGTTCCGCCCTTTTTGATGTCCCACAAGGAGCAGGTCGACTTTGTTCAGGGCTGGGATCCAGCGAGCATACTAAACGGTTGGGGCGGGCGCGGTATGGAACTTCTTCCTAGCGCTTTGCAGGGCTCGTTGCCTGTGATTAGTTTTGCACGAGACAATACCTTAGTGACTGGTATTCGCTCGAGGATGACACTGGCAGATTCGGGTGGTTCGCGGTGGTGGGGACGCGCTGACTTGGGCGATCCCAGCAACCGGTGGACACAAATCACCGAGTCGATGGGCCAATTGCAATCGAAAAATCGTGTGGAGAATGAATTTAGCCGCTCGTTATCGGCATCATTTAACGATACGGTGCGACTTACGCTCGCCGATCAAAAAGCACCTGCTGCGAGAACGATGTTTCCCGATGCTAACCGTCTTGGTCGCGACTTGAGTTATATCTCGAGGTTGATGCCCGTATTTCAGTCAGAGGGCATTCAGCGGCAGTTTTTCTATACCGATTGGGGTGGCTTTGATACCCACGTAACACAGCGGGGCGATGCCGACGGCCGGGCGATGGATATTCAATTGCAATGGCTTGCCTCGGCGCTTGTTGCGTGGGATACCGAGCTCAAGTTAACGGGTATGCACGATAAAGTCATCACCCTCGTTTTGACAGAATTTGGTCGAACGCTTGAACCAGCAGGCGAAGGCACCGACCATGCTTGGGGTAATCATTGGTTCCTCATGGGTGGACCTGTGAAGGGCGGTCAAGTCTATGGCAAGTTGCCACAGTTGGTCTTGGGTGGGGTAGACGATTTCGATCGGCGAGGGCGTTTTGTTCCCGATTTTTCTAGCGACCAATTGGCGGGAAGCCTTTTGAACTGGCTAGGTTTACCAGCCTCGCAGCTGCCGCTTGTGTTTCCAAATCTTGCAAACTTTGCAAGTAAAACGTTGCCGGTGCTTGCCTAGGCCATGCGAGTTCAACCGGCTGGCAGAAGTAGTTCCCAGCCGGATTGCCAAAGACCGATGTAATCAAGTTGCATGGTGGTCCAGTCAAGACTTGCTGCTGCGGCAATCAAATCCTCGGCAGCAACGCCACCAGCCGTTGGGCCTGCGTCGATGGCGGCGGCGATATGCTTTATGGTGTCGGCGCTAGGCTCATCGCCTGTGAGGTTCTTCCAAACGTATTTGACGAGCGTTTCCCCGTTTGGCGGGTTCGAGAAAACCAGTGGAAGAGCCGCTTTGGCGATTTGCTGGCTACTGTAGCCTTGGTCGACTAGCGACAGAGCGAGCCCAGAAAGGTCGGACAACTTTAGCGCATTGGGTCCAAACAGGGTCAGTAGGAGTGAGGCTGCTTTACCGGCAGCCCCTTGTGCATCGAAGGCCAGGGCTCGATCTTTAAACTGAATTCGTTCAACATGGGACAGTTGATCGATGCCTTCGGTGGGAGGCGGGGGGTAGATTGCAATCAATGGGCCTGAATAGGATACAGATATTAAACCGTTCCAATCGCTCTTTATCTGATAGCTGTCGCGGGTTCCGTTATAAACGACGGTATCAAGCCCGGCGCCTCCGTCAATGGTGTCTGCTCTTAAACCGCCGATGATTGTGTCATCGCCGGCATTTCCGAATATACGCTCAGGCGCATCGGTACCCGTTAAGGTCTCGGCGATATCTTCGCCGATAATGTCTTTCCCTTGCGCTAAGTCAAACCAAATCTGAAATCGATAATCGGTTGTTGCAGAACCGGTTTGCTGCACCCAAAGGACAATGTCATCGATTGAGTTTGTTGACACTTGTGCCAAAAGATTCTTGCCCAGATCCTTGGGACCCAAGTGATCCCAGATCAACATCTTTGAGGTGTCAGTGCCTGCCGTAAACTGTTTTCCCACTTGAATCGCGTAAAAGGCAATCAAGTCGGTTGAGGCGTAGTGTTCGAGGCTTATCCCTTGAAGGATTTGCCCTTCGGGAATACGAATATAAAAATAATCGGGATCACCCGCAACGACCGAGCCAGTTAATTGCAAACCATCTTTGTCTGCCTCGACAAGACTGGGCCGCAAAGGGTCATTAGAACCATCTGCTGTGAAAAAGGTCTTCTGGTACTGAGTGCTTGCTTTGCTTGCTAATGGATTCATGCCGGTCGATATCAAAGCAGGTTAAGGTTGATTCACGATGGAAGGGTCGCCAGACAGCTTGTTGCGCTGATAAACTCCAGTTTATGCTTTTAAGACGACTCATCACATTAGACCTTGTAGCATCGAAGCCTTATCGGGAGGCCTTAGAAGCAACTTCGCTGCGCGAGCATTTGCTTGCCGCATCGAGTGCTGAGCATGATGCCTTGCGCGCCTTTGTGCGAAATAATCTGCTGCCCGCCATGTGGACTGAGGAGGAGGAAGTCGGCGCCGAGCTTTTGTCGATGATGATGGCAGAAGGTTATGGGCAGGAAGCCTTAGAGCTAACCCTTCGAGATGCATTGCTTGATGGTGCAAAAACAATCAGTCTTCGCAAGCGTACAAGTCTTGCCAAGCTGCTTGCTGCGGTCTCCACACGCTTTGGGCTTGCATCGCTTATCGTTTTTGGAGCGTATGCGAGTGTTCATGTCTGGTCATATCTCAACCGACCCGACATCGAGGCATGGCTCAT
The DNA here is from genome assembly GCA_044347585.1 of Terrimicrobiaceae bacterium. GTDB lineage: Bacteria > Verrucomicrobiota > Verrucomicrobiia > Chthoniobacterales > Terrimicrobiaceae > UBA967. Next base: position 1,187 of record JBIKUM010000433.1, on the reverse strand, counting down.
CGTAGCTGCGCCCGCCGCAGCACTTGTTTTGGCAGCGGTTATATTGCCTGCAGTGTATTGGTTGCTCGGCGCGCTCATACCGGCCTATCGACGTGGTCGATGAACGATGCGTCCGAGGCGGTCAGAAAGCTTGAAGAGGGGTTCCTTAAGCAAAGTCTTAAGGAATTCCGTGGACTTATCGAAGCGGCTCGCGATGACCCTCGCAGGGTAAGTAATTGGCTTCTCGCCAGGCAATACGACGATAGCCTAACGCACGACGAAATAGCGCAAGAGCTTTGGGCGATGGGTTGCCTATGGCCTGATCGACCAAGACCATTACGGCGAGATCGTGCTAAACCCTTGAGGATCGGTTTCGTCTCCTCGGACTTTAACTGTCATACGGTAGGGCGCCTCTTTCACCCACTTGCCAAAGCGCTTTCAAGCTTGTCTGATGAGCAGAAGCCTCTACTTTATGGATATCATAACGGGTCCTACAAAGACGCGTTAACAGCTTCACTGGCCCAGTGTCTTGCCTTGCGCGATATCTACGGCTTAAGCCTGAGCGAAGCGGCAAGGATTGTTCAAGACGACGATCTAGACGTCTTAGTCGACCTATCAGGTCATACTAAAGGGCATCGCTTGGCACTTTTTGCGAGCCGGCTTGTAGCGGTGCAAGTATCTTGGCTCGGTTTTACCGATACAACGGGTTTATCGTTTGTCGATGCAGTGATCAGTGATACACAGCATGTCCCAAGTTCACTTGCGTATCGGTTTCGCGAAAGTCTTATCTATCTACCCACCGCGCGGTTTTTGTTTGAAGCGCCAGAAGAGACGCCAGGCCTTCTCGATCGTGATGTCGCGGTTTTAAGTCGCGGCGAGGGCGAGGCGATTGAGCTTTGTTGCTATAACAATTTGGCAAAGATAAGCGAGTCGACATTAGTGCTATGGGCCAAGATCTTGGAGCGATTACCAAAGGCGGCCTTGAGTCTTCGGTGGCGAAGCTTTTCCGACGAGGGCGTGAAGTCGTCTTGGCGAGCGCGCCTTGCCAGCGTCGGGATCGACCCAAAAAGGGTACGCCTTTTGGGCGAGTGTTCATATTCGGATCTGATGCAGTCATATGCCGCGATGGATATTGCGCTTGATACTTATCCATTTAACGGCGCAATGACTAGCTTTGATGCGCTTTGGATGGGTGTGCCCCTTGTAAG
>JBIKUM010000272.1:0-4159 GCA_044347585.1 Terrimicrobiaceae bacterium | reverse complement strand
ACCTACGGCGATGCCGTGGTGGAAATACCCGGATATGAGCTGAAAGCATTTCCCACCAGCGGTCTGATTGCGATGGCGGTCTTGCGCCTGATCGAAGCCGGAGTTTTTGGGATGAACCAGGAGATTCCCCGAGGATGAGAAAACCCCTCGGTCTGGAGTCGTGGAGGAAGGGCTGCGCAGTGTTTGGGGCGAAGGCTCTGACTGGCCACTGATAGAGAAAACTGACCATTCAAAATAATCATGACCAGTGGCAATCGACGCATCACGGAAAACTTCTAAGGCCCAGGGCTTCCCGCCGGCTGACGGGCAGGCGGGGGGAAGCTGGAACTCTCCAACCGCAACTACATCCCAATCCGCCTTGGGCAACTCAGGATTCAAACTATAACCTGAATGTCTGTGTCGATTTTGCATCATCCCTTGCTTGTTTCGATTCGTGGAATCAACTCCATGAAAAATCCGAGGGTCCACAGGCTGAGTTCGCGGGAATCTTTGAGAAACGGTGCCACATCCTCTTTCGCCTGATCGAAGTTGATGGCGGCAAATCGTTCCTCCAAGCACTTCCGGAGTCCTGCCACATCGAGCAGTGTTTCATGCGACCAATCTCCCGACTGCCGCATTCGGGCTTCGAGATGAGCGAGGTTCAGCGGGATGCGGCGACCGATATACCAGATGAGATCGTAAAAATCGCGGCCCTTGACGCGGCTCTTCCAATTCCTGCATAGCACGGCATGGAGCTTGCCGGCAAAAAGGCTGGGAAGATCGTAAACTCGAACCTGGTGAGGCGTTGGCACGAGACGCGTGAGCATCTCGGTGCCAGCTCCGGGAGGCGGATTGATGTCGATTTCCAATTTGATGCGGATGAGCTGCCCCTTGGGAAGACGCGATGCAATCTCCGGCGGTGCTACGATTTGCAAAAGGTTGATCATCGTGCTGCCTTTCAAGAATGCCGACTCCATGGAAGTCCGTTTGGTTTTCTCAATTCCCTCCGCGGAAAACTCAAACCCCCAAGCAGCCAATTCATCAGCCACAGCGCCGAGATAAGGTTTGAGCGAAAAATCCAGCTTGGGGTGAAGCAGTGAGAAATCCAAATCTTCCGAAAATCGCTGTAGGCCATGAAAAATTCGAAGGGCGCTGCCACCGTAGAATGCAGCATGTTCGTAGAACGGTGTCCGCCAGAGCCCGAGCAGCGCGATTTCCTGAACAATCTCGCGCACGGCATTCTGATAATCTTTGGACGATTGGGTTTGGTAGCGGTCGATCAGACCGGCAAGCGCGGGATGGATCATGGCGTGGTCGGATTTTTCTGAAAGTAACGCGCAAGGTGGCGCACAGAAGGCCTTCCATAGCTTGCGGCACATGCGGCGAGTTGCTCCTGATCAAGGATGGGAACTTCCGCAATCCGCATTCCTTCCAGCCAAGCGCGGACATCCTTTTGCGAGCGGATAGAGGCATCGAGGGCCACGGAATCACAAAGCGCCTTCGTCGGAGAGGCCAGCAACCACGGGAGTGAAGGATCCTCCACGCGCTCGATGCCAATAGCAAAAACACGGGATGGAACATGCCGATAGCGATACCGGCCCACCGGAGTCTCAAACCGGGCCGGGCGCTTGAGCGTGGCACAAACAACCTCCTCCACCCGCTCGGGTATCAAGCCATGCCATGCCAGTGCGGATTCGAAACTCACATACGACGGCCCGTAGATCGCCGAAGCCAAGGCCAACGGCTCGACCATGCGGTCGCTCAAATAAAGGCCCCGGCGCAAGGGGATCAATTCCCCAGCCGCTAACATCCGGGAGATCTTCATTCGCGGATTTCCATAAGCCGCCAGAGCCTCCTTGAGCTGCCCGTGGGAAATGAGGGGTGATGAGGATGGAAGCGAAAATAGATGTTTGATCGGCACAAAATAGTATCAATAAACGATACTTTCTATCATCTGAAGATATTTTTTGCCCAAAAAAACAGAAGAACTCAAGCCGCCTGCTCGCCGCTGGCCTGCGGCAATCGGTCAAAGGTTGAAAAAACGGCCCATGAGCGCAGGAAACGCGCTGGCTTCAAATTTCGGGTGATAATTTCGTGACAAAGTATATCGCAAATATACCAATAGTTTGATCTATGTTTTCGCCTATTGGCCTCACTCTTCGCACTGGAAATTTTGAAATCGACCGCGCCTTCCGCATTGCCATGGGCGACATGCTTGGCAATGTCATCCATTACAAGAGCGGCCTTCTGGAAAAGCCCGCGCCCTGTCTTTCGGCGGGCTTGAGCTATCCCGATCCATGGACGCGCGACTCGGCGTTCAATACCTGGAGCGGCGCCGGGGCGATCATTCCCGAGGTGATGAAAAACACGCTTCTCTCCTGCCTGACGCGCGGCGATGCCTCGGCCGGCATGGGGGAGGGGTGCAATGATGTTGCGGGCAGCAAGGTGCCGCCCGGCGTGGTCTCGATCAGCGGTCAATACTGGGACCGAGTGATCTGGGCGATCGGGGCGTGGGCATTCTACTGCCAGAACAGGGAGTTTCTCGCGCTGGCCCTGGAGGCAGTGCGCAACTCGCTTCCCTATCTGGAGGAGAACGAGTGGGACGGAGAGAAACAGCTTTTCCGTGGCGGCGCCTGCATCGCCGACGGCCTTGGGGCCTACGGGGATATCTACTCGAATGTGAAGGACTCGGGCATCTATCAATGGCCGGAGAAGAATCCCGACAAGCGACATCCGAAGGGTGCCGGTCTGCCGCTCATGGCGCTCTCGAGCAACTGCCTCTATGCCGAAGCTTATCGCTTGGCCTCGCTCATGGCCGTGGAACTCGGGCTGGAGCCCGATCCTCATTGGGAGGGGATGCGAAAAAAAGTCATCGAGGGAATCCAAACCAACCTCTGGGATGCCGAGGGCGGATTTTTCCGGGTCTATACGGATCCTTGGGGCGGTTCGGGGCCGCGTCAGGAGTGCCTGGGCAACTGCTTCGCCCTGCTCTTTGGCATCGCCACCGACGAACAACGCGCACTCATTGTCAAAAACCAACCTTTCCTCGCCTACGGTCCGCCGGCGGTCTGGCCGGACTTTCCGCGCTACGCCAAGGCGGATGTGCCGATCCAGCGCTGCCCTACGGGCCGCCCAGATATCGCGGCGGAGAATCTCGTGCTCTCACAATTCCCGAATATCCGCAATGGACTGGCCGGTCACGGCGGCATGGTCTGGCCGCTCATGATGGGCATCCATGGCGAGGCCGTGCTGAGGGAGGGACGCGGTGACCTGTTTGATCAGGAGCTGAAACTGATGGCGGAGGTCTTCTGCCGCGCCGTGCAATGCCCGGAGATCATCCACCCGGAGTGCGGGGCACCCGGCGGTGCCGTGGTCGAAGCGGGTGGCACGGCCGACACCATCGACCGGGGAGTCTCCTGCTATCGCCAGACTTGGTCGGCGACGAGTTATCTACGGATGATCCTGCACGGCATTTTAGGACTCGAGTTTCTGCCGCAGGGGCTGCGATTCCATCCGCGACTGCCGGAGGGCATGGAGCGCGTGGAGCTTCTCGGCATGCCGTGGCGCAACGCGCTTCTGCACATCGATGTGAGAGCTTCGCCGGTCGGTCTGATCATGCTGGACGGTCAACCGCTCGCGGGTGGAATGCTGCCTGCGGATCTCAGTGGCGAACATCAGATTTCCATATCTTAACGAAACTTCACGATAGAGCGCTCCACGGCATCACGAAAGCCGTGGCAGAGTGAAAAAATACCAACTGCAACATATGAAACTGACGACACGCAAGGAATACGAAGACAGGAACCTCGCAACCCGCGCCGAGCGGATGCGGTGGTGGAAGGAGGCACGCTTCGGGATGTTCGTGCACTTTGGCCTCTACTCGATTCTCGGTCGCCATGAGTGGGCGATGGCCACCGAGTGCATTCCCAAGGAGGAATACGAGCGGTTGACGGAACAATTTCAGCCCCGCCCCGGCGCGGCGCGCGAGTGGGCGCGGTTGGCCAAGAAGGCTGGCATGAAGCACATGGTCTTCACGACCAAGCATCACGAGGGCTACTGCCTCTGGGACACCAAGCAGACGGAATACAACAGCGTCCGCACCGGCCCCAAGCGCGATCTGGTGGCCGAGTATGTCACCGCCTGCCGTGAGGAAGGCCTGAAGGTGGGATTGTATTACTCG
>JBIKUM010000407.1:0-4159 GCA_044347585.1 Terrimicrobiaceae bacterium | reverse complement strand
GGTACATGGCATCGACCTTCTGATCTCGCTTTGCCCCACGTACCGACCGGTAAGCCCCCGAATACTGCACGCCCAGACCCCGGCCATCAAATCCAACAAACCGCCACAGTAAATCGATCAGACTGAATGATGCACGTTTCCCATCCCAGTAATACACGTCTGCCATCCCCTTATCCCGGTGAAGAAACAGGCTCTTGACGTTCTCCATGGGCTGCCGGCGCAGATAGCAATGGACGTTGAGGAGTTGAGCAACCGGCACCAGCACCACATCCACGGTCTCTCCGGAGATCCCGGTCTTTATCACCTCCGCACACGCCTCCAGGACATCCCGCCTCCAATTCCTGAACGCCGTTGCCCGGCACCCGTTGTTCCACCGCTTCACGGTCCACATTACGAACTCAGCCAGCAGTCTCATCCCAGCCTCGACCGCCCGGTGAACCGCCAGGGCGTCAAACGCCACCTCCACGCGCTTCCCCGATGCCTTATCCCATCCCCATTTGCAGATCAGCAGATGCACGTCCGGTGCGTTGTCCCACTTGTTGCACGGATGAAGCTGATGCTCCATCGCCAGCTCGATTCCGGGATACAGGGACTGCACCGCCTCCAACACCCGTTTCCGGAACAGCACCCGCAGGATGTGGACGAATTCCCGATCAGCAAGAGAAGTGCCCGCCAGACTGTCCAGGATGCCCTGTACGCCGTCCGAGGTCCTCCGCCCTGATGTCTGCACCCTCCGGCATAACCAGCCGTCCTGGGCGTCATACAGCCCATGAAACGGGGTTGGACAAGAAATAGAGACAAACCAGTGAGGCTGCTGAATCAGCTTCGAGTGCTCCAACAACTCCCGCTTCCAGATGCCTGACAGCCGATCCAGTTCGATCTGCCGCAACCGTAACTGTCTCGCCGGATCACCCACCCAGCCTTCCAACCGGGCAACCTTCCTGCGAAGCAACCTCGCATGACCGACATAACCCTTCTTCTCGGACTGAACCATTTTCCGTCCCAATCCATCTACCAACATATCTCCGTGCTGGATCAGCTCATCCAGCTCCAGCACATCAGACTCTAATTTCCTGATCATGGCCTTCTTGTTGATGAAAACCTTCCTGTCCGTATGAAACGACAGACAGGCAGGACAATACCCGCAATACGAGTAACCACCGGATACCCAGCGGCAACCCATCATTCTTGAAAGAATGCCGAGATGAACGGATGTGAAGGACCAGCGAAGAACTGGACTTCTTACACCCCCTCTGCCAAAAGGAAGTTCAAAGACATCCAACCCTCCTGCCCTGGTGGAAGCTAGAAGGTGATGACGATTGTTCGAGATGATGACCCTTGAACCTGTATACCCTCTTTCCGAAGACCATCTTACCCATTCCCCAAACTCAGGAAGCGAAATCGAATGATCATGTGAAAGGAAGATGGAGAGAATAGATGACAGCGCGGGGATATGCTTTTGCTTGCTTTTTTTGGTAAGACAGCCTGAAAGAGGAGAAGATGCAGATAGACCAATAGAATCAGGGTTTTTGGAGATGAAAGAGGGGGTAGAGGAATGAGTGGAGACGGATTGTATCGTGTACTTAGAATAAGAGATAACTATGGGATCATCAGGCTGGGAGAGCTGGACTTGTGGTGAGCTTGGGTATTCAAGGGTTGGGTTCATGATTACGATCCTCGGGTTACGGGGTTGAGTGAATGATATCTCTCGCTTTTCTGATCTCGTGAAGGGCGCGGGTCAGGGAAACTTTGTCGTTGTAGTAGATATTGGCCAGCATCCCCTCGCACATACCCTTGTCGGCAAACTGGAAGGACACCTTCCGGTCTCCAACTCGGATGGCTCTGACCAGGCGGGCATCGTTACAAAGCAAGTAGACTATGTCCCGGAAGTCGCTTGTGTTGTAAATGTCGTCAGGCTGCATGATGATCCTTGGTTCCGGCATTCGGGGATTCCTCCGTTTTGAGACTATTTCCCGCCGAGGCCGGTGTTGTGACGGGCACGGGCGTCGTTTTCATTCAGACTCCGTGATCCCGCAGAAACTGCTGGAAACCTTCGATGGGGGGAGTGCCATCGAGTTTTGCTTCCCGCATCAGCACATGGATATCTATGTGACACCGACGGCATACCCAGATAATATCGGAGTGGCTGCCATATCCGTGATAGTGATGTGCCTCGATGGAGTGACGAGTGTGTCGTCTACACCACGGGCAGCACGGCGGTCTGAAGAGGATCGGCCGGGTGTGAGATTGGGTAGCGAGCTGACTTGAAGCCCACTTCGCACCACGACGAACAGCGTCCCGGACATAATTCATTGCAGCGATTTTTCGTTTTCGGAAGTCGACTTCATCCGGGATATGTAAGTGCTCAGACTCGTGCGTAATAGAGTGGCTTAGTGTGCGAAGTCTGTATCTTTCTCGATCCCTACGTCGAGACGCCTTCAAGTCACGCTGTCGGTGTTCTCGATAGTTCTGAGCAACGCAAGTTTTGCACTTGGATTGCCGGGCTTCGTCGCCACGTCTGAGACGGTAAAACTCGGACATGGGCTTCGTCTGATTGCATTGTTTGCATGTCTTCATGAATATTCGGTCCTCCTGCTATAGAGCCGAATATCAAAGAATTGTTATGCGAAGCGTGGGCGTGGATCGATTATTTGAATTTTTACCCCGAACCACCACCGGCAGTTGTATAGACACGCGCTTCACAACAACTTTGGCCGCTCATAGGATCAACCGAACAGTCAGATGGCGGGGGTTCCGTGATCCTGTGGTGAGATGCAAGGCTGTTTACCCCGACCCATTGATGTTTAACATACGAAACGGCAACGAGTTGCAACAAAATGATGTTGAGTGGAATATTTTTGTCAGAAATAGCATGATGCTGCGTATAATGCGGTTGAATCGGAGGTCTCGTGGGTTGCTGATGTTCAGCGACCTGAGGCGTCTCTGAAAATATGAAGGAGGATAGGTCATGAACCGTTTGAAGCGTGATTTGCTCGATATAGGCGCTATGCCGTCTGCCGAGAAAGCGAAGCTACGAATTGAACTGACGAAGGCGGAAGAGAGGATCGAACTCGGCCTCAAGGCATTCGTCCAGATGGGCCGGGAACTCCGGCATATTCGGGACAACCGGCTCTACAGGGGGGCCGACGATACGATGTTCGAAGACTACGTCGAGCGTCGCTGGAAGATGACAAAAGCTCATGCCTATCGATTCATCAAGGCGGCAGAATGCTGGGAAAACGTCTCCAAATTGGAGACGCCGGTTCTGCCGGTGAGCGAGTCACAGGTCAGGCCGATGACTTCCCTCAAACCGTCGCAACGGCAGAAGGTCTGGCGAGAGGTCGTAAAGATCACGAAGGGTGAGCAGCCGACAGCCGAGCAGGTGGAAAAGACTGTTGCCAGGGTGACAGGGAAGACCGTAACGGCGAAGAAGAAGCCGTCCCGAGTCGTTGGGCTAGCGTCAGCCATTTGTCGACTGGGCTACGACGCCACACTCGCGCTGTTCGCAGCACGTCTGGCCGACGACTACATGCGTGACGCCCTCATTATTGAAGGAGATGACAAGCTAAAGGCGGACATCGAGTTCGGCAAACTCATGTGCTTAGTGCGGGATCGGGTGGAGCAGCGTCTCAACGTCGTTGATCCTGAATCCGACGAAGACGAATTGAAGGGGTTTTGGGAGACGCTGCGGAATCACGGCGAGTGGCTCCGTGAGACGGCGGAGCGAGAGGGACTGCCGAAGATGAGTGGTTAACCAGAAATAATTTTTTTTGAATCACCATAAACATTCGAAGTGGTTGCGTATAATAAAGCACGTCCGGACAATCCGGCAGAAAGGCAGGATGAGTATGAAGAAGATTATCGATGGTAAGAGGTATGACACAGACACCGCTGAAAATGTTGCTAAGTGGGGCAACGGTCTGCATGATGGAGATTTCAAACACGTCTACGAGAAGCTATACCGCACCTCAAAAGGTTCGTGGTTTCTCCACGGAGCGGGCGGTCCCATGTCAGAATACGCCGAATCGAACGGTCGGGAAAAATGGGGCGGTGAGCGGATCATCCCGATGACCGATACCGAAGTCAAAGCGTGGCTTGAAAGCCATGACAGGGTAGAGGTTCTCGAACAGTGGTTCGCCGAATCCATCGTTGATGCGTG
>JBIKUM010000408.1:0-4161 GCA_044347585.1 Terrimicrobiaceae bacterium | reverse complement strand
TCCCATAATAACCATCAAGGAGGACCAGCGGGACGCCGGCCTGGGCTGCGAGCGCGGCGAGAGGGCGGGGCAATTCGCAGCCGGTGGGGCTGTCGACGGAGCTGACCAGCGCGACCTGGCCGTATTCCCGGAGCCGGGCGAAGAGGCGCCGCGTGAGCTGGGAGTCGATCGCCCAGCGGTGGGCGGCGGGGAAGAGGCGGACGAGCCGGACGCCCGCGTCGCGGCCCCGGCGCAGCTCGGCCTCCCAGAGGTTCGGGTCGTCCTTCGGATCGGCCACGAGGCAGGGGAGCAGGCGGCCGCCGGACTGCCGGCAGGCGTCGAGGGTTTCGGCGTTGCCGGCGGCGGAATCGTAATCGAGCCCTTGCTGCGACCACGTCGCGCCGGCGGCGACGCCGTGCCGGGCGAGGGCTTCGGCCAGCGCGGCTGGGGCGCAGGCCGGATCGGGGTCGAGCCGTTTCCCGAACTGCGTGTTGATGTCGATAACCAGCATGGAGCTCCTTGTCTACCAGGGGAGGGACTGGACGAGTCGGAAGTAAAGCGGAACGGTGGCGAGGCTGGCGAAGGTGCCGAAGAAGACCGCCTTGGAGCTCAGCCGGGAGTCGCCGTTGTAGCGTTCGGTGAAGAGCGTGCAGGAGATGGCGGGCGGCATGGCCGCGACGAGCAGGAAGGTGAACCGGGGCACCTCGGGGAGGGGGAGGCCGCAGGCGGCGAGGAGGCGGACGAGCGCCAGCGCGGCGAGGGGGGCGGCGGCCAGGCGGAGGGCCAGCACGCCCCAGAGGGCGGGCTCGGGCCGGAGGGCGCGGAGGGGCTGTTCGCCGAGCTGCGCGCCGATGACGAGCAGCGAGAGGGGGATCATGAGCAGGCCCAGCAGGTCGGCGGCGTTCAGGAGGGGGTGCAGGAAGGGCAGGGTGGGGGCCCCGTTGCGCAGGGGGGGGACGGCGAGGGCCAGGAGCAGGCCCGCGAGGGTGGCGAGGATGCCCGGGTTGGAGAGGATGTGCGTTGCCGATTCGCGCAGGGTCTGGCCGGGGTTGAGCGTGGCGATGCCGATTGTCCAGATGGCGGCCGTGCAGCCGATGTTCATGAGGAGGATGGTGGTGACGCCGGCCTCCCCGAACAGGCCCTGGGCGATGGGCAGGGGGAGGTAGATCCAGTTGGTGAGGGAGACGAGGAAGACGAAGGTGCGGCGGCGGGCGGGTTCGCGGACGAAGGGCGAGGCGGCGAGGCCGACCAGTTCGCCGAGCGCGATGACGAGGAAGCCGAGAACCGGGATGTACCAGCTGTGGAGGAGCGTGGGGCCGTCGATGGTGCGCAGGAATTGGGCGACGACGTAGCAGGGGGCGACGAGGTCGATGAGAAACCGGCTGAGGGTGCGGCTCGCCTCGGGCTTCCAGAGTCCGCGCTTGGCGGCGACCCAGCCGGTCACCATGACGAGGAAGAGCGCCGACGTCTTCTGGAGCACGACGAGCCAGCCGTTGATCATGAATCCCGCTTACTTGGCTTCGGGCGCGGCCACCGGCTTGGATTCGACGGGGGCGGGCACATCCGGGTTGAGTTCCGCTTCCGATTCGACGGCGGCGGGCTGGACGGCTTCGGTTTTGGGGGTCTCGAGCTTGACGGGAGCCGACTCGACGGCTTCGACTTTCAAGGTTTCAGGCGCCGCTTCCCGGGTCGTTTCCTTGGCCGGAGCTGCGGCCGCCTTGGGGGGGATGGCCCGGGTGACCTTGGCCGGCATGTTGACCTTGGCCGGCATGTTGACCTTGGCCGGGGGCGGATTCTTATCGAAAAGGACGGGGCTGCGCTTGACCTTGGGCTCTTCGGGCCGGGGCTGGGAGTAGGGGTTCTGCTCGCGGAGGCGGGCGTTGGCATCGTAGAGGGTGAAGTCGTAGCGCTTCTTGAGCAGGCGCCATTCCCCGTCGCTGAACGCGTAGAACGCGTTGAGGTTGTTGACGAGTTCGGCCATGTCGACCGTTTCGAAGCGGGCGATGCCGGGGAGGGGCGCTTCGGTGAGGACTGCGGGCGCCTCGAAGCCCAGGAAGATGGTTTTCTTGGGCTTCCGGACGAGGGGTTCGGCGGAGCGGAACTGGTTCAGCGAGATGGGTTTCCATTCCCGGCCGGTCCAGTAATTGAGCTCGGGGTCCGAGGGGTCGGCCGTTGCGCGCCAGGAAACGACTTCGGCGTTGCGCAGGCTCTGCATGTCGAAGGCGAGCTGGATCAGGCGCAGGCGCGCGGGGACCACGAGGAGCGTGTTGAGCGGTTCGGCGGCGGAGGCGAAAAAGGGAAGAAGAAGGCAAACTGCCAGGCTGGCGTGGAGCATTGCTTTTTTCATGGCCAAAATCCTTTCCTGAAGACGTGGAAAGACTAGCGCGGCTTCAGTTTGGAAACAAGGAAGAAGTGCTGGGGGTTGAAGGAGGCGAGTCGTGCCGGGGGACTGCTCGTGGTTGCTGGGTCAGGCTGGAAATCCCGATGTCCGACCTGCCTTCGACTCTTTCGGGATGTCAACAAAGAGGATTTCAGCCGTTGACAACGCTCGCCCGCGTCTCTGGTAGCCGATGATATCCTGGAGTTCGGTCAGTATCCCGCGCTCCGGATCGTCTGGGCCGAGAGCGCGAAGCAGGTCATTGAGCGCCACTTCCAGCACTTCGACCGGAGTGCCGGAAGGAAGCACGAGGATGTTCCGTAAGGGGGCGATCTCAATGAGTCGAAGCCACTCGATCTGCCGCAAGGCTGAGCAAGGGCCCACTACGATCAGCGCTTTACCCGGAGTTAATTCGATCAGCTCGATCGCCTTTGCCGGGGGGCGCCCTTTTTGCAATAAGGCATCAACGCATTTTACAAGGGCCAGGGAGCGGTCCGGGCTGACGGAGTCCAACGCCGCCAAGATTCTTTCGGGCAGCGTCACGGTGACGGGGCGGCAGGATTCCCGAAATTTCGGAGGGCGGCCCCCGGCATGTTTTTCAGGCGTCTTTTTCGGTTTCATACATTTCCTTTTGACCTGTTTGCTGTTATCTCGTAATATCTATAAGTAAAAGTTAGTTATAACGGGATAACTAAAAGAGAGCAAACAAAAAAGAGCGGAACGGAAAAGGAGCGAGGCGATGAGGAAGTACGGGCGCATGTCGATTTTTCTGGCGGCGGTTTTAACCCTGGTCGGGGCTCTGACTGGCTGCGAAAATGGAGGTTCCGGTGGCGACGACGGGGCGACGATTGATCCCAAGGTGGTGGGAACCTGGAAGGTCCTGTCGGTCTGGCGGTGGTCGGAGATGACGTTCCGGGCAGACGGCTCCAAAAGCCAGGTGGATCGGATCAGCGGAGAAGCAAACGACCGTGGCTCCTGGTCGGTTGAGGGTGGGAAGTTGATTATTGTGGCCGATGTAACGGAGGCATGGTCCTACCGGGTCACAGGCAGCACGTTGACGGCCACCTCTCCTGGCGGGACAACGGTACAGATGGTGCGGCGTTAAACGCGGTTACTTGTTTAATGCCGTGCGGAATTCCCGCGTCATGACGGGGAGGATCTGGAACAGGTCCCCGACGATGCCGTAGGTGGCGGACTTGAAGATGGGGGCGTCGGGGTCCTTGTTGACGGCGATGATGATGTCGGCGGACATCATGCCGGCGAGGTGCTGGATCTGGCCGCTGATGCCGAACGCGAAGTAGATCTTGGGGCAGACGGTTTTGCCGGTCTGGCCGACCTGGTGCGGGTAGGAGATCCAGTTGGCGTCCACGGCCGCGCGGGAGGCGCCGACTGCGCCGCCGAGCACGCTGGCGAGCTCTTCGAGGAGCTTGAAGTGTTCGGGCTTCTGCAGACCCCGGCCGCCGGCGACGATGATTTCGGCGTCGCCGAGGTTGATCTTGGAGCCCGTGTCGGGCGTGAAGGCGGTCCGGGAGGCGCGGGCCTTGAGGGTTTCGGCCGCCACTTCCGCCAGCAGGACCTGGCCGGCCCTGGCGGGGTCGCGGGGCAGCGCCTTCATGACGCGCGGGCGCACGGTGGCCATCTGGGGCCGGGCGGAGGGCGTGATGATGGTGGCCATGATGTTGCCGCCGAAGGCAGGCCGGGTCTGGAGCAGCTGCCGGGTCCGGGGGCAGATGTCGAGGCCCGTGCAATCCGCCGTGAGGCCGGCGTAGAGCGGAACCGCGACGCGCGAGGCGAGGCTCAGCCCG
>JBIKUM010000021.1:0-15464 GCA_044347585.1 Terrimicrobiaceae bacterium | reverse complement strand
CGGAGCCCCCTTCCTGCCCCAGCCAATCAGCGCCGAGACCCTGGCACAGACCCTCGCGGAATTGGGATTCGCCCCGGAGGCCCCCGCCGCACCCGCACCCGCACCCGCACCCGCACCCGCACCCGCACCCGCACCCGCACCCGCCGCTGCTCAGCCGAAACCGGTTGCGGCGGCTCCCAAACCGGCGGTTGCCGCTGCAAAACCGCAGGCTGCAGGCGCGCCCAAGCCGCAAGCTGTGGGCGCCAAGCCGAAGGCAGGCGTCGCCGCCGCACCAAAAGCCGCCGCGAAGCCCGTGGCCAAAGGCGCTGTTCCTGCAGCAAAAGCCCAGGCAAAGCCCGCTGCGCCTGCCAAAGCCCCCGCCCTGCCACCCAAACCAGACCTCCCGCCGGATGAATTGGTCGGAAAAACGATCAGTCACTTTGTCATCGAGGCCCGCATCCGCGACATGGAGAACGAGACCTTCTACCGCGCCACCCAGACAAATATCGGCCGTCCTGTCATTCTCCGCGTCCTGAAACCAGCCGCTGCGGCGGATCCGGACATAGCCGCAAAATTTGTAAACGACGCCCGCGCCAAGGCAAAGGTCACACACACCCTTGTGACGACCGTTTATGAAAGCGGCGAGCACGAAGGCATCTCATTCTACTCCAACGAAGCGGTTGCGGCCCCAAACCTCGAGGACATGATCGAGAATGGACGCAAAATCGACACCACCACCGCCCTCCAAATCATCAAGTCGGTCGGCGAGGTTTTCGAATTCTTCGACAAGGAGGGCATAGCCCGCGTCACCCTTCTCCCCCGCCACATCATCCTCAAGCCAGGCAGTGCTCCCCGTTTATCGAACCTCGCCTGCAAAGAGGCCCCGGCCCCCATCGACCAACAGCAGGAAATCCAAAATCTGGTCAACCTCCTGCTGCCCATTCTGGCAACGGACAAATCCTCCGCCATCGCTCAAACGACGCTGACAGAAATTCAAAATTCGGATCCGGCGACAACCACATGGGCCACCATCGCCCAACTCGCCGAAAGCCGCATGCCGAAGGCCGCTCCGGCCGATGTGGAAAAAATCCAGTCGCAGACACTCACCCGCTCGCGCGCGCTGGAGGAGTCCAAGAAAATGAGCCGCAAGAATGTGATCATCTACAGCGTCATTTCCCTCGCTCTCACGCTGACGGCCTGCTTTTTTGTCATCAGGGCTTTCACCAAAAGCAATGTTAATGTCAAAGACCTCGGGGACATGATCGCAATCCCAGCGGGTGATCTCGCCTTCCAAGGCCAAACCGTCAATGTGCCCGCCTTCAAAATCTCCAAATACGAGGTCACCATCGCCGAATACTCCGCCTTTTTGAGAGATCTCAAAGAGAATCCCGACAAAGCAGCCAAAGTCGCGCATCCCAACCAACCTCCCGGCAAATCCCACATCCCCGCTGGTTGGGCGGATATGACCGAAATCGACCCGCCGAACCCCGGCTACTACACGAGGGCCAAACGCTGGGGCCGCTATCAGGAAGTTCCGCTCTCCCTCGACTCGCCGGTTTTCGGAGTGGATTGGTATGATGCCTACGCCTATGCGAAATGGAAGGGCCAGCGCCTGCCTACCGAACAGGAGTGGGAGCGTGCCGGACGCGGAGAAAAAGGCCTGAGCCATCCTTGGGGCAGCGATTTCAACGACAAACTCGCCAACACCGGTAGCGACTTCAGCAACAACCCGGATCCCAAAGTCGGCGCCCAGAATGATGGCTTCAAGCGCTGGAGTCCTGTAGACAAGCCCGAAACAGACATCAGCGGTTTCGGAGTGAGCGGCATGGCCGGAAATGTTTCGGAGTGGACCGATACCTGGGCGGAGGATGCCGAGCGCACAGGTGACAAGGTTCCAGTTTACCGGGGCCTAAACTGGAAAACATTCGAAGACAAAACCATCCTCCGCCGCGGAACAAAGCTCACGGAATTCCAAAGCGATGACGCCTTGGGCTTCCGGACCGCTGAAGACGCGAAATAAGGGATGATTGACCACAGGGTGCAAAGAGGACTCGGAGAATGATCGGCTTGAAATTGGAAGCCCCCTTCTCTTTAGCGCGCCCTTTCCTTGTTGCGCTGGCGCTCTTCGGCTTCATCCATAGTGGTTCTGCGCAGTTACAGGTGGACATCAAGCTCAAGCGCACGCTCTACATCAGCTACGAGCCGATACTCATCAATGTAAGCCTCACCAACCTCACTGGGAGTCCACTGCCCCTGAGCGATGCTGATGGCAACCACTGGTTTGGATTCCAGATCGAGACGCTGGACGGCCGCCCCATCGCTCCACGCAGCCTGAACTACACCAACGAGCCGCTCGTTTTGGAGCCGGGGCAAAAGTTGAACCGCACAGTGAATCTCACACCGCTCTTCCCGATTGGCGAATTCGGCGGCTACCGGATTCGCGCAGCCATCTACGCGGCCACGCTCAAGCGATTCTTTAACTCTCCTCCCCTCAATATCGAAATCACCGACGGGAAGCCCGTATTTCAAAAAACCGTGGGAGTCCCCGAGGGAATGCCAGGCGCCGGCGAGACACGCAATATCACCGTCCTCACGCACCGCCTGCCGAACAGCACGCAACTCTATGTCCGCATCGAAAACGCCAAGGGCGGCACGGTCTTCTGCACCCACCGCCTCGGCAGGCTCGTTTCCTACGGCACCCCGGAGATTCTTCTCGATAAGGGAAACCAGATTCATGTCCTGCAAAATGTGGCTCCCAAAGCCTTCCTCTACTCGCATATCGGCCTCAACGGCGAGGTCCTCGATCGCAAAACCTACAGCCAAATCGTCAAGCGCCCGATCCTCCGCGAAGGTCCGGATGGAACAATCCAAGTCATCGGCGCCCAGGAGATCGATCCCGCCGCCGAAGCCGCCAAGCCGCCTGTGCCCTCGCTCTCCGACCGTCCCGTGCCACTGCCGGATACCTCGACCGACACTCCGGCGGATGAAAAACGGCCGAAACACATCCTCGCCGAGTAGATCACAAAGCGGTTTTCTGAAAAAAATCGCCCGTGCTGGCTTTTCACTATGGCCCTGTCGGCTCGGCAATGTCCCGCAGGATCATCTTCATCTGGTCCGGATGGATGCCGGGATGAACGGATAGAATTCTGGCGATGAGGCCGGTGGCGACAGGAGCGGCGAAACTCGTCCCGCAAATGGTCCGCATGGCCCCATCCCTCCATGGCAGGCGCGATCCATTTCCTCCCCGCGCCGCAAACTCCACTAGGGAGCCCGAGCGCGTTTGGATGCACTGTTTTGAGGCACTCGCCGAAAAATCCACCGCCACCACACTTGTGAAATGCGCCGGCCAGACACGCACGGAGGATCCCCCGTTGTTGCATGCGGCGACGACATGGACACCGGCCAGATAGGCCGCATCAATCCAAGATTTGAAGGACATGACGGTGAAAGGCGATCCGCTCGCGCCAAAACTGCAATGGATGATGTGATACCCCCGCGCAATGGCTTCCAGTGCGGCGCGGCGGATGATTTCATCGCGCCCGTAGGCCTCGCCGCCGAGCACCCGGAAACTGCCGATCGTCACGGCGGGCGCGGTCTGGAGAAGCACAGCAGCGACAGCTGTTCCATGGCCGAAGAAATCCGTGCCGCCCGCATCCTTCGGAGCATCGCCGTTTCCCCCGCCCGTGAAGCATAGATCGTCGTCGAACGAAGCCCCTTGGAACTCGGGATGACACCTCTCGATCCCGGAATCGAGTAAGGCTACCCTCACTCCCCGTCCATCGCCCCGCCGCGCCGCATCCGGGAGGTCCACCGACTGAACGACTCCACTCATGTCAAGACGGTGCCGCCTATTTGCATGCCAACTCCAGCAAGCTGGGAATCCATCAACTCGCTCCAGAGCGAGGCTGCCTGCGAGAGGGTTTCAAAATCGGCAGGAAGAAAGGCGTTCTTTCGCGTGGTCTCGCCAGCCTGTTCGAAAAGAACAGCCGAGAAGACACCCCGGCACCTTTGCGCAAAAAAGACCGGTATCGCAATCATGGCCTTGGTCTTCGAACCAAGACGCGAATCGACATCCGGGCAATACTCACTCCGGCGCCCCACCTCGGCTTCGCAAATCGAATTCTCGGTGAAAAAAACCATGCTGATCAAACCCGCGCTGAGCGGTTGGCGGATTTCGTTCAGTAAAATATCCGAATGCTCGCCAATGCTAAAGCGGGGCCGAAGCTCGCGCGCCACATCATCCACCAACCACAATGCCCCGTCGTCGGCGTCGACGGACTTTACCGCATCACGGAGCAGATCGAAGCTTCCCGCAGGCGGCCATCCCTTCCACTCACCTCGGCAGATCGCGCCGGCTTGGGCATCCATCCAAGCTTCCAGCAAGACACCATTTCCAGCAGGCGGCTCGACGCCCTCCGGAAGCGCGGCTGCTGGCACAGGCAGAGCCGATTGCGGCTTTTGCTGGATCATTCCTTCGCCTCCGGAACGCCGACCTTGGATTCCTGAAGTATCGAGGCAAGGCGCGCCACAGCGGAGGAATCCGACCTGACCTTGCCGAAAAGCTCTTCGACCTGCACCGGCTCAAGACGGCCCGCAGCCATCTCCCGCATGGAGCCATCGATTTCCTCCTCGTCCGATTGACCGGAAAAACAGGCCACCGACTCGGAACGGAAGAACATACCGAGAAGCCACTCGAAAGGCGCATCGTCGGGAAGGGATTCAAAAGAAAGCGTGTTCATGGATTTTTCAGAGGGGTTCGGACATTTGACCACATACCTGAACGAGATCTTCCCACTTGGGAGTCCCTGCCGGCCCGATGTCATGGAGGGAACTTTTAACCTTCTGTTTCAACTCGAAGCGGAGCGAGGAGAGGTGGCGGCTCATTTTGCTATCAGACCAACCCAGCGATCTCGCCAAAATCCGCTGATCCACCTTGTGGCCATGAACGAGGTGCAAAAGCACGGCATCGGTGGCTGAGAGGGTCTGGAATGCCTGAACCAACGCATGGCGCAGCGTCTTGAAGATATGCTCGTCATGAACGGTGTCTTCCACCCATTCCTCCCCGGCCATCAGAGCCTCTTGAAGGCGCGCGGCCATGGCCTGATCCGTTTTTTGTCCACGCATGAAATCGAAATACCGGTTTCTGGCAACGGCGCTGACCCATGTGGAAAGGGAACTTCGACCATGGTATTTTTGGATCAGCGGAGGACGCGTGAGAGTTCCAACGAGGCAATCGCTCAACACTTCGGAGGCAAGAGTCTCGGCCTCCATCGCAGATGCGCCAAGGTTTTGAAGGTATCCCTGAATCGAAGGCAAAAGCTCGGCATAGACACGGGCAAGTTCCTCCAAGTCACCGCGTCGGCAACGCTCAAGGCTTGATTCACTAAATTTTTGTTCGGGGTGCATAACCCAAGGCATGGTAGTTTAAGGCCTGTGCGATTGAAATTAGAAATGCAGGCTTTTTTGGAGCAGGCAAAAAATGTGTTTCCCGCGCGAGCCGGTCGGCTTCGCACCCACGGCCATGAATTTTGAAGGAGATCCAAACGCACCCTTTTCCCACCTACTGAAGTTGGCATCGCAGGAGATCGAGCAAATCCGCTCGGAGCTTCCCGACCCGCTTCGCGACGCCTTGAACGGCGTGGCCACTGTGCTGGAGGAATTCCCCTCGCCGGAACACGAGGCGGATGGGGTGGATGGCGACCAACTCGGCCTCTTCGAAGGCTCGGATGCCGCCGATCCGTCCAGCCCACAAATGCCGAGGATCGTTCTGTGGCTCGGAAACCTCTGGGAAATGTGCGGCGCCGAAGAGGACTCCTACCGCGAGGAGGTGCGCATCACATTTCTCCATGAACTCGGCCACTACCTCGGACTCGACGAGGGCGACCTCTTTCAGCGGGGCTTGGAATAAGGCGGACGCGCTCAGTCGCGCCGGCACTCGAGAATGCGCGCGGTGTATTTCGCCAGCATGTCGCACTCGAGATTGACCATCCGCCCCGCCTCAAGAACGCCGAGGTTTGTCGCGCCCGCTGTGTGGGGAATGATCCAAACAGTGAAGGTGTCGACCCCCACTTCGGCCACGGTGAGGCTCACGCCATTGATGGCGACGGAGCCTTTGTAGGCGATGTAGCAGGCGAACTCCGCAGGCATTTCAAAGTCCAAACGAATATCCGCGCCCTGCCGCGTGACAGATCGCACCTTCGTCGTGGTATCCACATGCCCCTGCACGAAATGCCCGCCCAGACGCCCATCCGCCGCCAGCGAGCGTTCCAGATTCACCCCTGCCCCGGGAACGAGAGATTCCAGATTCGTGCGGCGCAGCGTCTCCACGAGGAGATCGAATTCCATCACCCCATCCAAAGCCCGCGTCACAGTGAGACAACACCCGTTCACAGCCACGCTGTCACCAATAGCAACCCCATCCGAAATACGCGGAGCCCGAACCCCCAACCGCGCCCCCCCGGCATCAACCCTCAGCCACTCGCAACACCCCATCTCCTCAACAAGTCCAGTGAACATGCCCCCGACTATCCATCCCCCCGCTCACCCCATGCAAATCAAATCCCCACCCACCGCAAAACCACATCACACCATTTACCGTGCGACCAAAAATTTGGACGATCGTCCAAATTTTTTGTTGCTTGTAAAATTTTGATTTTATTTATTTTGAGATAAATTTCTGATTTTTTAGACCTAACTTCTTCCATCTTAAAAACCAAATTTTTGGACGATCGTTCATTTTTTTTGCCATTGTTTTGAGGTGGGCGGGGCAGGCATATCTGGTTTGCCGATGGGCGGGGCTGTGGTAGACACGGGCTGCGATGTTCATGCCCACTTTTTTTGCGCGCCGACTTTTTTTTGCCGTCCTGATTGTCTGGGCTGGTTTGAGCGGGTGCTTGTATGGAGCGGGCCAGGCGGCGGTTTTTCCGATGCCTCTTGAGAGTTATGCGGACGGGCAAGTGACGGGCTTGTGGGCGAAGTTGCTCGGGCGGATTCAGGCCGATCCGTTCAATCTGGTGGCGACGCTCATTTTTTTCGCGGCGATCGTGCATACCTTTCTCGCGGCGAAATTCCGGGCTGTTTCGCACCGGTTCGAGGTGGAATGCGAGAAGATGACGGCTGGAGGGGTGGCAGTGAATTTGCGTCAGCTGGACCGGAAGAAATTTCTCTCGGTGGTTTTTCACTTTCTCGGCGAGGTGGAGGCGGTCTTTGGCATCTGGCTGATTCCGCTTGGGCTTGCGATCCTTGCCATGAAGGGGCCTGGAATCGCTTCGCATTATTTGAGCGGGGTCAATTTTACGGAGCCGATTTTTGTGGTGGTGATCATGGCGATCGCCAGTTCGCGGCCGATTCTTCAATTCGCCGAGGGATCGCTGAAAAAATTCGCCGACTTCGGAGGAGGGAGTCCGGCGGCGTGGTGGTTTGCGATTCTCACGATTGGTCCGCTGCTTGGTTCGTTCATCACAGAACCCGCCGCGATGACCATCTGCGCGCTGCTTCTGGCGGGTAAATTCTACAAACTGAATCCCTCGATGAACCTGCGCTATGTCACTCTGGGACTTCTTTTTGTTCATATCTCGATCGGTGGAACACTCACGCATTTCGCAGCGCCTCCGGTGGTGATGGTCGCGGGCAAGTGGAATTGGGACACGCCCTTCATGCTTCTCCACTTCGGCTGGAAGGCGGCGGCCTGCATCGTCATCTCAAACACTCTGGCGTTTCTGGTCTTCCGAAGGGAACTGCTTTCGATGAAGACAGCCAAAGTGGCGGATACTGAGAAGGGTGGCGCAGTTCCCGTTCCGATCATCCTGTGTCATTTGCTGTTCATCGGGTTTGTCGTTTACACAGCTCACTACGCGGCAATGGTTGTTTTGACCTTCATGTTCTTCCTGGCTTTTGTGGCCGCCACGGAGAGGAACCAGGATGCGATCAGTCTACGAGGACCTGTGCTCGTGGGCTTTTTCCTGGCCGGGCTTGTCATTCACGGAGGCTGCCAGCAGTGGTGGATCGAGCCGGTGCTGACAAGTCTGAACCCGACCCAACTCCTTCTCGGATCAACCGTGCTCACGGCATTCAACGACAATGCGGCGATCACATATCTGGCATCGCTCGTGCCCGGATTTTCCGATCAGGCTAAACTCGCTGTCGTGGCGGGTGCCGTCGCGGGCGGCGGGCTTACCGTGATCGCCAATGCCCCGAATCCGGCCGGCCAGTCGATTCTGCAATCCTACTTTGGCGAGAACGGTGTGAGCGCGCTGAAGCTTTTCCTCGCAGCTTTCATTCCAACTGCGATCTGCGTGGCGGTTTTTCTTCTGCTTCTCTGAAGTCTCAGTGCTTCGGCGCCTTCACCGTGCCTGCTTCGAGATCTTCGCGGCGGCGTTGGATGATTCGATTGCCGATCTCGAGGACCATTTCCTCGAGGAGGAGCCGCAGGTGGCTACCCGCGCGGAAATCCGACGGAGCGATGTTTTTGACCCGGTCGGCGTGAGTGCTCAGTTGGTAACACTTTTTGAAACTCGTCCGCGTGGGGTCCTCGGGGTTGTAAACGGCAATCGCCTGGCCGCCATTGCGCCGCATGACCGTGAAGCAGGGCACATCGGTCGGCCCGTCGCCGACATAGATCATGTTCTGAAATGGAACCGGTCGCAGCGCGGGATCCATGTGGTCGTTCACATCCTGATCGAGCTCGAGCATGCCTTTGTTGATGCGGAAGAGAAATTGGGTTTTCTGCGTGTGGCTGATCGCGCGCTTTGGAAATGTGATGCGATCCTGCTCGTCGGTGGCAAATTCGCAGCCGAAAATCTTGCGCACATAGGGCGCGAGGCGACTGCCCTCTATGATCTCCTTCAGTCCTGATGAGACGATGTAATGCTCCACCCGAATGCCATGAGCCGCATGCTCCGGCGTGATGAGCGTGTTTTTCAAATCCTCGAACATTTCCGGCAAGCCGGGATAAAAAGTAAGCCGCGCACCCAACTCGCGGAGGCGGGCATTCGTTGGGCGGTCGATCTCGAGGCAGTCGAGAAGCACTTTCATATAAGCCAACTCGTGGTCGTAGCCCTGCTTTTGCACCAACTCGGCGCACCGCTTCCAGAAGTGGGAGGGATCAATGCCAAAAACAGGAAAAATCGCCTCCTCCTGCATGTAGATCGGCGAGAGGGTTTGGTCGTAGTCGTAAACAATCGCAATCGTGTTCTGCGGAACGCTCATAATTTCGGGATGCTTCAAACACATAGCCGGAGAGTTGGCGACGAGAAACTGGTGACAGTTTGTCCGCTACATCTCAAACCGCTCGTGCTGACGAGGCGGGTGATCATCCGGAATCCCCCTGCTTCGCCGCCAAGCAAGCAACCAAAGGGAATGGGCGATCTGCTGTTCAAAAGTGGGCACCGGATGGCTTTTCAAGAACGCCTCATCGGCGGCGGTGATCTCTGGAAGATCGAAAAAATCCCCGCCTGATTGCTCAGCGGATGGAGCGGAGGACGAGGCTTCTGATTTCTTCGTTGGCATAGCGGTCAAGGATACCTTGGAACTCTTGCCCCTCGGTATCGATCTGGCAAAGGGAAACGAGATTCAAAATGTCCAGCAAGTCCTTGCCTTGCCTCAATCGCCCGGGATTTTTCATAGCGTGCAGTTTGAGGGCTATCAGGTGAAGCGGTTTGGGCAAGTTCAGCCGTGCCGTTCCGATGGGACACTCCACCCGTTCGGCGTAGAGTTTTTGAAATGTCTCCGGCGCGACAAGCATGATATCCATCGGGAAGAGAGCGGGGTCGAGAGGCTCCAGCCTGACAAAATTCTCTGTCTGCCCGATCCACTTGTAGCCGATGGACTCGAAGCCGGAGCGCCAAGCGGGGAAGTTATCCACCGCGATCAGGAAATCCACATCAAGCGTTGTCCGGTTGTAGCCGTAAAAATTCACAGCATGGCCACCGATCAAAAGAACTGGGAGTCCCAGCTGCTCACTGAGGTTCCCGACACTTTCGAATATATCCATTGGGGGGGCTGCGAAATCTCCAGACTACTTCGCCAGTCCGAACGCGGCGTGAGCGAGCTTGGCGGCGTGCTCGATTTGGGCCTCGTCGATGATGACGGCGATTTTGATTTCAGAGGTGGAGATCATTTGGATGTTCACTCCGCCGTTGCCGAGGCATTCGAAGAGTGTGGCGGCGACTCCCGAGTGGGACCGCATGCCGATGCCGACGACGCTGAGCTTGGCGATGCCGCTTTTTTTGATGACTTCGCCGGCGCCCACTTCCTTGGCCACGCGGTCGATGACCGGGCCGAGCTTTTCGAGTTCATCGGCGCTCATGGTGAAGGAAATGTCGGTCGTTCCGCTTACGGAGACATTTTGGACAATGACATCGATGATCACATTCGCCTCGGAGAGTGCTGTGAAAATACGGGAGGCGGTGCCGGGTTTGTCAGGCACCTGGGTGATGGTGACTTTGGCCTGTTTGCGTTCGAGGCTGATGCCGCGCACGACGACGTTTTCGAGTCCGATGGATTCTTCTTTCACGATGGTTCCCCTGTTGTTGTTGAAACTGCTGCGCACCTCGAAGGGCACTTTAAATTTTTTGGCGAATTCGACCGAGCGGGATTGCATGACCTTGGATCCGCTGCTGGCCATTTCCAGAAGCTCGTCATAGGCGATCACATCGATCTTCTTGGCATCCGGCACCACGCGCGGATCGCAGGTGTAAACACCATCCACATCCGTGTAGATCTCGCACATATCGGCTTTGAGAGCCGCTGCGATGGCGATGGCCGTGAGATCGGAACCTCCGCGCCCGAGAGTTGTGATCTGTCCCTCGAGCGTTTGGCCTTGGAATCCGGCGACGATGCACACATTCCCCTCTGCGAGAAATTTCCGGACCTGTCGCGGGGCGATGTTGGCGATTTTTGCCTTGGTGTGGACACCGCTTGTGATGATTCCCGCTTGGGCACCTGTGAGTGAGACCGCTTTGCCACCAAGGGCATTGATGGCCATCGCTGTGAGGGCGATTGTGGTCTGCTCGCCGGTGGCGAGGAGAACATCCATTTCCCGTTCGGCGGGTGATTGCGAGACTTCCTTGGCGAGTTTGATGAGACCGTCGGTGACGCCCGACATGGCGGAAACCACAACAACGACCGAGTTGCCAGCTTGCTGGGTTGCCAGAACGCGCCTTGCGACATTTTGAATCCGCTCGGGATTCCCAACCGAAGTGCCGCCGTATTTTTGAACAATCAGTGCCATGGTAAAAAATCAGCTTTTATCAAGAACCGCCCGCACGGCGGCGAGATTGGCGTCGGCTTCGGCCGGAGTGAATCCGCCGAACTTGACGGGGGTTTCGGTATCCTTCAACCCGTGGCCGGTCACGGTCAGCACGACCTTGGCGCCTGGACGCAGAGCTGATGAGAAAGGACATCCGCTGCAGCGAGCGTTCGAGTGGCATTTCAATAAACCCGCCACGCTGGCCGCGCTGGCGGGTTCAACGAAGATGCCTTCATTGGCAGCCAACCAAGCCTGTGCGGCGAGGATTTCCTCGTCCGTGACGATATCGATGCACCCGCCGGATTCGCTCACGGCGTTGTTCGCGCCCTGCCAACTTGCCGGGTTGCCGATGCGGATGGCTGTGGCGACGGTGTCAGGTTTTTCGATGGGTTGATTGAAAAAAATAGGAGCCGAGCCGGCGGCTTGGAAACCGACCATTTTCGGCAGGCGGGTCGAGCGTCCAGCGGCGTGGAATTCGCGGTAGCCTTTCCAGTAGGCGGTGATGTTGCCGGCGTTACCAACAGGCAGGATGTGGATATCCGGCGCGTCGCCGAGATCCTCAATGATTTCAAACGATGCGGTCTTCTGGCCCTCGATGCGATGTGGGTTGATCGAATTCACAATCGCCACACCATCGATGCCGCCGAACTCGCGCACGATGCGCAAGGCGTCGTCGAAATTTCCACGGATCGCCACGACCTTGGCGCCATAAACAAAAGCCTGCGCCAGCTTGCCGATGGCGATTTTACCGGCAGGCAAAATCACGGCGCATTGGACTCCCGCACGGGCGGCGTAGGCCGCAGCGGCCGCGCTGGTGTTTCCCGTGGAGGCGCAGATGACCGTTTTGGCGCCATCCTCCACCGCTTTCGAAATGGCAACCGTCATACCGCGATCCTTGAATGACCCGGTGGGATTGAGTCCCTCGAATTTCAGGTAAACTTCGGCACCGGCTTTTTCGCTGAGGCGCGGCGAGTGGATGAGCGGCGTCGAGCCCTCACTGAGCGAAATCACCGGCGTGGAATCGCTCACGGGCAGGAACTGCCGATAGCGGTGGATCACACCTTTGTCGTTAAGCGGCTCGTTCACGAGAAGGCCTCCATGTGAAGCAGGAGTGGCGTTCCTTTCACGCAAGGCAGGGATGCCAACTCGTTAGCAGTTTTTTTCATCGATCCGTAAGGCGCGTCATGAAGCGTGAGGATGAGAGGCACGGAGCCATCCACAAGGCCCTCCGGTTGGATCACCGAAAGGATTCCGATATCGGCTTTGGCCAATGTGCCGGCGATCTGCGCCAGCACGCCCGGACGATCCTCCACGCCGAGACGCAGATAGTATTTGGAAATCGTATCCTCCACTGGCTTGCAGCGCCCGTAGAGATCATGAGAGGTGAAGCCGAGACAACGACGAGGGGACTGCATGAATGCCGCCGCCTCCGCAAGGTCGCCAAGGACCGAGCTGGATGTCGGATCCTGCCCCGCACCGCGTCCGTAGAAAAGAGCATCCCCGACCACATCGCCCTTCACGGCGACGGCGTTGAAGACGCCATTCACCGAGGCCAGAACATGGGTTTTCGGGATGAGCGTGGGAACAACGCGCACCTCGATGAAGCCGTTTTCATCGGCCTTGATGGAAGCGAGCAACTTGATGCGGTAGCCGAGTTCGTTGGCGAATTGAATGTCGGCGGCGGTGACTTTTTCGATGCCCTCGACGAGCACATCCTTCGGATCGATCCAGAATCCATAGGCAAGCGAAGCAAGGATGATCGCCTTGTGCGCTGCATCCCAGCCGTTGACATCCAACGCGGGATCCGCTTCCGCATAGCCGAGTTTCTGGGCCTCGGCGAGGACCGGAGCGAAATCCAACCCCTCATCCGTCATGCGGCTCAGAATGTAATTGCTCGTGCCATTGAGAATTCCATGGATCGCCTCAAAGCGGTTTCCCACAAAGGCCTCGCGCACGGATTTGATGATGGGAATTCCACCCGCCACGGCCGCCTCGTAGAAGACCGGCACGCGCTTTTCTGCGGCGAGTTGGAAAATCTCATGCCCGTGCTCAGCAAGCAGGGCCTTGTTGCCGGTGATGACGATCTTGCCAGCGGCGATGGCTTTTTTGACGAAGGCGAGAGGGATATCGATACCGCCCATGAGCTCCACCACGACATGAATCGCAGGATCAGCCAGCAACTCATCGGGCGAGTCTGTGAAAAGCTCCGCTGGTGCCTGCACATCGCGCGTCTTCGAGAGGTCGCGCACAGCCATCTTGCGCACCTCGAATTGAACACCGATCCGCTGTTCCAAAAGCGCGGCATTACGGAGAAGGTTTTTGTAAACCCCCGCTCCAACCGTTCCGAACCCCGCCAGCCCTATGCCGATTTTTTGAGTCATTGAGAGCGGGGAATATCAGCGTCCCCGCATTGGACTGTAAAGACAGAACACGCCACCGCTCGCGCTTTGAAACGGCTCTTGCATCCAATGCGAAAGTGTGGAAAATTTCCCGTTCTTCCACGCCGACATAGCTCAGTGGTAGAGCAGCGGTTTTGTAAACCGCTGGTCGTCGGTTCGAATCCGACTGTCGGCTCCCCCTCTCAACCGCATAAATAAAGGCCCTGCGGGCTTTTTCGCTCAAAAATGCGTTGCGCATCAAAACGCAAAAAAACGCCAAAAAACGCACCTATAATGCCAAGTAAACGCCAAGTGATTTTGCCCAATTTTTAAGGGTGGGAGTAAGGGAGAGGGCATGGCACCGCTGATTTTTTTGATTGCGGAAAAAATAAAGCGGGAGTTTTGTTCGATGCGTTCATTGCGCAAACAATGAACCGCCAATTCTCATGTTCGGAGTAATCAACCGAGCGGCGAATTATGAAACGAGAGAAGACATCCTGCGTTCGGATAGCCGTGGTGTGATAGCCTCGGTGAAAGGTTTGCGCCTTCTGAACGCAGGATTTTTTTATCAAATGAACATTGTTGAGAACACAAACAGAACTGCAGAACAAGAGGCTGAAGCCAGTTGGGAGCTTGAGGATCGGATTTTCCGTCCGCTAACATCGGAAGCCGTCACCCGCCAGTTGCGGGAGATGCAAGCCCGCTGGTATAATCGTAGGGATCGGGAGTTCGATTTGGAGGATGAATACGAAGAATGGATGATGGCGGCGCTGATTGCTGCCATCGAAGAGGGCTCATTAACTTTGAATTCTGGCGATTCAAAGCCCACGATGCTTCAGATTCCTTCAGATATGGCAAAGCGGCTTGAAAAGCTGACTCACGAAGACGAGACGCTTGAAACAATGTGCCTCGGTGTTTTGCAAGGCTTCATCGAAAGTCAGGACTGAGCATCTCCTAAAACACAAGCGCCACCGGATTTCAGCCCGGTGGCGTTTTTTCTTTGCGCGAGGTTGGTCGCTGTCGCGTTTTGATTTCGTGGCAGTGGTTAGACTGCCAGCGAGGCGGCGAATTTTTCCACAGCCTCGGAGTGAGCGAGGAAGGCGTCGATCTCGGCAGCGATTTCCAGAGGCGCGAACTGGTCGCGAGTCTCTGCCCGCCCTGACGCGAGCGGGGTTGATCGCCACTCAAGCAAGGTCTGGCGAAGCTCGCCATTGGCACCGGGGGTTCGGCAGGTTGGGATGTTCACCCTTCGTTTAGAGCGCTCCAAAGCCATAAGCTCCCGCCCGGCTGGGTGGGCTTCGAGCAGGTTTGCGGCCTCGGCATCCAGCCCAACCGATTTCAAACGGGTGGCGATGTCGTTTTGGATCTGTGTGCGGGCGTGGTCGAGTTGGTCCGTGTCTGTGTTGGCAAGGTCGATTGCGGCCTGTGATGCTGCCTCAACGATGTGATTCGTCGCAGAGGTAGCCGCTTGGCTTCGAAGCGTAGCGTTCTCTGCGTCCATCTTGATCTGCGTCAAGTTCGGCAGGTCTTGCCCGCTGTCCCAGAGTTTCGACAAGTCCAGCTTTGAAGCGTCTGCCAGTTTTGCGGCGGCGGCTTCCGCTGCGGCTCGCTCTGACGCCATGCCACTCAATCCCGTGGCGAGTTTCAACAGCGTAGCGCGGGCCTCGGTGGGTTTCATCCGGGCGCGTGTCGCCTTTACTGGCAATTGTTTTCCGCCCAATATCGCGGATTTGATTTTTCCGATTGAAACTTTCATAGCTCGGAGTCCTGCTGCTGAAGTTCGCTCTGTGTGATGCCCTTCGCCGCCCCTTCTTGGAGCAAAACGGCAGCATCCTCGCCCAAGATGAACCCCTCGGGCA
>JBIKUM010000478.1:0-4213 GCA_044347585.1 Terrimicrobiaceae bacterium | reverse complement strand
GTGTCGCCGATGTTGAGGCCGGCCGGGGTCAGGGTTGATTTGACGGTGCGTTCGAGCAGCATTGTCCCGTCCTGTCGTAGTCGTGATCCCGATCGTGATCGTGATCCTGATCGTTATCGTAATCGTAATCGAAGCGTCACCTAAAGCGTGTGATCGATTACGATTACGATCACGATTGCGATCACGAAATGTTTAATGCCGGAACACCATGACCTGCGTGTCAACACCCTCGATGGCCTTCAGCTTTGCCTGTAGCTCCTCGGCCTTTTGCGGCACGTCCAGCATCTCGAGCAGAATCAGCCCGTTCGGCGAGCAGAAGTTGTCCGAGGCCTCGTGCAGGCCCAGCCGCGTCTTGATGAAGCAGCCGTATTCCGCGAACAGCTCCTGGATCCGCGGGGTCTTCTTCACCCGATCAGTCACGTGCACGCCCAGAATGATGTGATTGTCCTGTTTCATAAACGTCTCCTTTCGCCGACAGCATATATTGCCCGCACGGAACGGTCAAATCAATCGTCGTATCGGCTGATTGCAAGGTTCCATACCGGCTGGTTGAAACCTTCAGTTTGTCATCTCGCTGGGGTTCGGTGTCTTCAGGATCAGGAACGATGCGTTTTCCGTTGACGCATTTCGAATGCTCATGAGGGTCTTGAATGCTATCGGAATGAGCGCGCCCTTTGCCGCGACCAGGTCTTGACCGGCCAATGTGACCGTAATTTGGCCTTCCACCACCAGCACGTGGACATTCGAATTGGCTCTGTGTTCCGGCACCTGCTGAGCCGGTTTGAGGGCAACCTGCATGACCAGCAGATGTTTCTCGTCAACGAGCTGACGCTTCCCCGCCTGACCTTCCGTGTACGGAATATCTTTGAATACGTTCTTCATCTCCTGTTCTGCTGAAGCGCTGGTTGTCATGATCAACGCAGCCCACAACGCTGCCAAAAGAAATCGTGTCGTGCTCTGTTTCATCGTCGTTTCTTCCTTTCGTTGTTCGGCCAACATAATGGTTTGATCATTCCGGAACAAAGAGATGAAATCGTAGTCGTGATCGCGATCGTAATCGAGGCGCCAAAGCACGCGCTTTGTCGATCACGACTACGATCACGAAAAGACATTACGCCAACAAGCTTCCACCGCAGAGAGACTAGGGTAAAGATTACGGTAAAGACGCTCGATCTGATTACCGATCACCGATCACTGCTCCGCTATTCGCTATCAGCTATAAGCTATCAGCTATACTTATCCCTAGGGCTTGGGAAGGAACTGCGCGCTCACGCTGTACAGATTGAGCGATCGAAACAGTGTCGCGGTTCCTGTCACATGGATCAGGACCGCCAGTCCCTTTTCGTAACCCCAGTTGCCGCCCGGCCTGATGGACCTGGTCTGCTTGGCGCCGTACCAATCGACGTTGGATATGCCCGCATACTGAATGGGCCCGTCGAAAAATTCCACCCGGGTGATCTTTGCCCCGTTGTCCGAGGCAAAGAGGATCTTTACCTTGGCCAAGTACAGGTTCATGTTCGCCGGACTTGGCACGGGAACGATGACCTTCACCGTGCTGTTCTGGTTCGGGATGATTTTGCTACCCGTCGAATAATCGTCGATGTCTTCATTGAGGAACGAGTAGCACGTTCCCGCAAACGTGTCCGGATTAATTTTTTGAGCCGCCGTGCCATGAACGACAACCCACTCGGCCCGGACGGGACCCGCCACGAACACAAGGGCCGCCAACACCACTCCACCGATCAAGCGCTTCATCATCGTGCCTCCCTTTGTTTTTACAGGACCGTCTACAAGCTTTTACGGCCTCGCCATAACCGAGCGGAAGCCCGCATCATCGGCGCGCAGGGCGGGATTTTCCGGCTGGCTTTGGGACACACGGCACCCGGCGGCGTCCGAGGACCAGGCCCCGCCCCGCATTAGCCGGTTCGTTCCCGTCGCGGCATCCTGGTCCCAGCACCATTCCGCCACATTGCCCGCCATGTTGTGCAACCCGCTCTTGTACCCGAAAGCGCTGAACGAGCCCGCGGGCAGGGTGTAGGGTGCGATCCCGTCGTTGGCGTCAGGATGGAAACCGGCGGTCAGGCCCGCATCATACGCATACGTGGGGTCGCAGACATAATTCGCGAACAAATGGTCGATCGAATCCCCCCAGGGGAAGCGCTGACCGACCGACCCGCCACGCGCTGCATATTCCCATTCCCCGCCGGTCGGCAGCCGGTACCCGGCCCAGACGTCCACACAGTCCGCCTCCAGGTCGATGAGACCGTTCGTATAGACCTCATCCTTTGCCGGAGTGGTGTAATAGGCAGGCTGCAGTCCCTGCATCTGGCTGCGGGCGTTGCACCACTTGACGCAGTCATACCAGCTAACCATCTGCACCGGGTGGTCCGGGGCCTTGCCGGAGCCTTCCGCAAGATCCGTGTACCCGTGGGTCAGACCCCACGCGCGGACCTCATCCCATAATTGCTTCGACACCTCGGTGCCGTCCACGAACAGTTTCGCCTTGTTCGTCACCGAATACGGCCCGGTATCGGGATCGACTCCGGTATTCACGCCCGCGGGAATGACCAGCATGCCGACCGGCGCCGAGGGAAGCACCGTGATGCCGCTGAAGAATGCTTCCGACCCGTTCAGCCCGATGCCGCGGATCTGCAGCCCGTTCCCGTCGCTAACGACGACCTTGAAGAGGGGCTTGAAAGCCCGAAATTTCATCCCGGTCATCATCAACACATCCAGGTATGGCAGCACCGTCCGGCCTTCGATCTTGACCTTGAACAAGCGGTCCCCGATGCGGTCCTTTTCCAATTCCGCAAAGGCGAGCCGCACATAATACGAGCCGTTCGGCAGTTCGGGAAAACTGTAGGTCAGATTGCTCGCAACGCGGCAATCCTGGTAGACCGCCATCGGGAAATCTTTCGTTGGCATTTCAATCGCCGCCTTCGTCGCGACTGAAACTCCGCCGGAATAACCGCGATCACGCAACCAGCCGTCCTTTTTCTTACCGCCACAATTTATGCGAAGGGCTCCAAGTGGAGCCGGCATCACCTCCAGGCGGAAAGCGGTGGAAACGCTGTAGCCGCTGCCCGCCTGCATGGCTGTCACCTGGATAATGGCCTCGCCCTGCCCCGGTCCGATCGTCAGCGTCAACGTATTGCCCGACACCAGGGGCGACCCGATTCCGGGCTCGCTGCTCGACGCGGAAAAGTCAAGACCTGCTCCGGCAAAGACGGTGGAAAGATCATACGTCCGGGTTTCGCCCGCGGTCGCAAGGACGTCGGCGATCGTTTCGCGAACCCACGGCTGTTCCGCGCCGGAGGGAACGGCGAACGGAGCGCAGAATGGCCCATACCCTTCGGCAAAACGGGCCCGCAGGCGCAGATAGTTGGTTCCCGGCACAAGACCCAGAACGTCCATCCGCGTCGCGCCGGCAGGCGCATTCGTGCCCTCGAGGCCAGGCAGGCAGGCCGCGAAGTCCGCCCCGTCTGAAACCTGCAATTGGAACGATTCGGCGCCGGCAAGCGGTTCCCAGCGGGCCACCAGGCTGTCGGCCGTGATGTCCGTGGGAGGCAACAGGACGGGAGCGGGCGCCTCGAGGAAGGTGAAGGCGTTGCTCAGCACGAGATCCCCGCCGGTCGGCGATGAAACCCGCACATCGCCCAACCCGGCAGCCGGGGCGATCGGAGCCATCACGCGGACCCAGTCCTCCCCCTGATCCAGAATGGTTGCCTCCACGCCGCAGAGCGAAACAACCGCGATGTTCGAGGCGTAGCCAAGCCCCTGCCCTTCAATGAGCACCTCCACGCCCCCGCCGACATTGCAGGAGGCCGGCGTGACCGAAAGCAGATAGCCCGGAGTAAAGAAGAGCCGCCAGTCCGTCCAGCCGCCGGCGCCCTGGGAGTTGACCGCCCG
The DNA here is from genome assembly GCA_044347585.1 of Terrimicrobiaceae bacterium. Taxonomy (GTDB): domain Bacteria; phylum Verrucomicrobiota; class Verrucomicrobiia; order Chthoniobacterales; family Terrimicrobiaceae; genus UBA967. Next base: position 304 of record JBIKUM010000478.1, on the reverse strand, counting down.
GACGCGCCAGCGGTAACCCGTGCCGTCGCTCAAACCGGTGGCCACCAGCGACGTCGATGCTCCGGACAGGGATTCGGAGAGGACGTTCTCCGCGAGGCGCGTTTCCATCTCAAGATCGTAGCGGGTGACCGGCATGACATCGCCGGGCTGCCAGGAAAGCGTGACGGAACCGCCCGCCACTTCCGATTCGGCCAGGTCCCGGGGTTCGGCTGGGATGGCAATATACTCGTAGGCGCCCAGATCGACCGTTTCGATCATGCGCGGATCGTCCTTCAAGTCAGTTTCCGTCGCGACCTCGTCGTTG
>JBIKUM010000254.1:0-4447 GCA_044347585.1 Terrimicrobiaceae bacterium | reverse complement strand
TGCCGGAGTGCTGATGACCAACGCGCATGGCGAGGCCACGACCATCACTGTCATGGCACGGTAAAAGGCATCCGAGAATTTTTCCCCCATGAAAAAGAACGGCACCACAAAGACCAGCGCCGTGAAGGCAATCACGCCGGTTGCATAGTATTGCTCCGCCAGCTCGAGAAACCTCTGCGTGCCTGACTTCTCGGCCTGCGCCTCCTCAACTAGCTTGACCATGCGCGAGAGCGTTGAGTCCTCCGCGCGCTTGCTGACGGAAAATTCCAGGCCGCCGCTTTGATTGAGCGTGCCCGCAAAAACCGGGTTTCCGACTGATTTGGTGACCGGCATCGACTCGCCAGTGAGGCTGGATTCATCGACATGGCTCGCGCCCTCCACCACGGTTCCATCCACCGGCACATGCTCGCCCGGCCGCAGCACCACAACATCGCCGACATTCAACTCCTCGACGCGAACCATCTGCGTGCCGCCATCACGCTTCACAAGCGCCTTGTCAGGCCGCAGCTTCAGCAGCGAGTGGATGGCCCGCTGCGTGCGCTCCAGCGCGTAGCTCTGCAAAACATTGGAAAACGCAAAAAGAAACAACAACAGCGCGCCTTCGAAGGGTTGCCCAACAATCCCGGCACCAATCGCAGCCAGCACCATCAGCACATCAACATCGAGCACCCCGCCGCGCAGGGATGCGATCGCCGAGCGCACACCCTGCTGACCGCAGAAAATATAGGCTCCCGCATAAAGCGACAAGGTTGCCACTGCTCCGCTCCCGAGAGATTTCTCGCAAATAAAGGAAGCGATCAAAAAAACAAAACCCAGCGCGGCGGAAATCTCCTCATTCAATGATCCCGACCTGACGCGGCCCCAGAAGCCCTGCTCGGCCTCCGCTAAAGGCTCATAGGGCCGAACCTCAGCCCCCAGCCCCCGCAGCGCAGCCATCACGGTGTGCTCGTCCGCGAGCTTTTCATCAAATGTCAGGCACAGGATTTTGCCGATATAGGTCGCGGTCGCCTTGCGGACACCGGGAATTTTTTTGGCCTTTTTCTCCAAACGGATCGCACAAGCCTCGCACGCGCTGCCATCCAGGCGCATCGTGCGCTTTTGAAGCGACACATCCGGCACATGACTTCCCGCAATATGCCGCAAATCCTCCTCACTGAGCGCGGAGGGGTCGTATTCAATCTCAAAAGCCGCCTTGCCCGGAACCGGCTGAACGCTCACCACGCCCTCGTGGTCCGCGATGGCACGCGTCATTTCCTTCAGCGACTTCTGCGTATCAGGCTCCGAACTCATAAGATGCCGAACCTACCCACCGCCATCGCAAAGCGCACAGCAAAAAAGCCCGACAAATCCAGCAAGCACCGCCGCTTGCATTTTCAAAAACCAAGCGTATTTTGAGTGTCCCATAAGGGGGCGTAAAGGTTTCGACTTTGAGTGTGAAGCTCGGCCCGCATGTCGAGGATGATTCGTTGGCCTCGTAAAAAATCGGATCAAACAAATAAATGCAGATTACGAAGATCTCGCTCTCGCGGCCTAATTGAGCCACGACGCATTCCGGAATGCGACGACAGCAGGCTGGCCTGGGATGGAGCGACCGCTACCCCGGGTGAATCGATTTCGTGGACGCTCTGGAGAGGGAAGCGTGACGGTTCGCCCGCCCACTCCGAGATTAAAGACCGTCTAAACATGTAGAAGGTTGTGTAGATCATTTTAAGGACACGGGTTCGACTCCCGTCGCCTCCACCACTTTTTGTCCCAAATTTTCGGGGACAAACTGGTGCAAAAACACTGTTTCCCTACACAAAATACGGGTTTTCGCCCGTAGCACTGGACAAAACCGCACAAGGTTATTACACCCGAAACACTGTTTTGTCCCAACTTTCTGGACAAAAGTTGGGACAAAAAACGAGGAGGCGAGATGAAAATCGCGCTCACTTCCGAGGGCCCCGATACGTATTTGCAAGCTGGTTTCTCTCGCGTGCGCGTTGTAAAAATGGTTCGCGGCAAATACACTTCGCATCGTCTTTCGTGGAAAGTTGGCAAGCGCACATTCCGCCGATCCTACAACGATGAAACTGCAGCACTCGCCGAGGCCGAGCGAGTCGTTAAGAACCTTGCCGCATCAGAAGGCGCGGCCACAGCACTCAACAGCGAAGACGCAATCTACCTGATGGAATGCCGACGAAAACTTGGCAAAATCCCCATGCACGTTGCTGTGGATTTTTATTTAAAATGCCACGAGCACACGACCAAACATCCCAAAACCTTTAGCGAAGTGTGGGACTTGTTTTATCAAAGGTGCCAGTCCAGGAAGCTCAGCGCGCGATATTATCAGACCCTTCGCCACCACCGAAACTTTTGGGAAAAGGCATTCAGCAAGCAGCTGATTGATACGATTTCCAATGAGGAATATTTAAACTTCCTCAGCGAGTCGCCCTATACAGATCGAACCAAATACAACCTCTTTGGCTCGCTCGCAGCTGTTCTGCGCTTCGGAAGAAAGCAGAGATTTCTTTCGCAGGAGCATACTGAAATCGAGGCGGACTTCGGCAAGTTGCGTTCAAAGACACCTGAATTCTACACGCCTGACGAACTCTGCCGCCTCTTCGTCGCACACGACAAACGCTACTTGCCCTACATCGCCTTGATGGCCTTTGGCGGATCACGAAGAGCGGAGGCGGAACGACTCTCCATGCGGGATGTTCTGTTTGATGAAAAAATGATCCGCATGGGACCGGAAATTACAAAAACAAGCACAGGCAGAACCCTCGATATTCCGGATGTTCTGGCCCAGTGGCTGAAGGAATTTGCAAGTCCGGATGGCAAAATTCTGCCTCTGTGCAAAATCAAAGCCATACCCAAGAAAAGACAAAAAGTCGTGGGGTTGGAAACCAAGCAAAATGCCCTCCGACATTCATTCTGTTCCTATCATCTGGCTTTGCACCGCAACGCAGCCTTGACCGCCGAGCTTGCTGGGAATTCCCCCCAGATGCTGAACAGACACTACAAGGCCCTTGTCTCAAAGATCGCCGCTGAGCGGTGGTTCTCCATTTCACCGGATGCAGTCAGAGCATTCGCTAACGAAAATAAGCTAACACACCTCCTCACTTGGTAATTCAAGTCACAACATCCATGCCTAACAAACTCAAAGCCGGAACCCTTCGCGTCTCCTATGTGGAGAACCAAGCCATCAACAGAGCCATCTCGATTCTCGCATCAGTCAAAGGCGTTACGATCAGTTCCCTGATTCGCGAGGCCACTGAGCAATACTTGGTGCGCGAAGACCCCAAGGGCGAGATTCTCAGGGCCGCCAAGGAGCTTGTAGCCGAGCAATCTGAATCAGTGGATCAAAGAGTCACAGAGCCAGTGAATCCTGAAGTCATTGCCAAGCTCACGGCGCTGATTAAAAAAGTTGGCTCAGGCTGAAAGCTGCATTGCTTCACTGCTTCAATGACATGCGCGCAGGGTTGAACCTATGGAACGCTTCTGGGGCAAGATCATCACCAAGCGCCACAGAACGGTCTACCCGCAGCTCCAAAAATTAAACACAAAAACTGGAATGGCGCAAACCGCACCATGGAAAAGTGAGCGGACAAGAAGCTTTCGCTGAAAAATGCAGCGTAGATGCTGTAGATGTCATTGCCTCCAGACTACGACATCTCCACGACCTACGGCAGGTGGCGCTCCGCGCAAGGCTTACTCAACAGCAAAGCTACGTTTCTACGCGAGTGGGCGGGCGTCTGTAGTAATGGTAACGGCCACCGTGGTTGCAGAGCGGTTAAGTCTTGGGTCAGACTTGAGTCTAAGCCTACAAACTTTTCGTTTGGCTCTGCGGCGGATGTATTGGATGACGAGGCCGGCGAGGAGGGCGACGGCGTAGAAGTAGGTTTCGGTTTCGGGGACGGCTATGATTTCCGTGCCGCCTCCGGGACCCGTGAAGCCTTCCTCAAAACCTGTTCCAGCAAATCCACTTCCACTTCCGCTGTAGAAGCTGATGCGGTCAAGGTAATTTGGGAGCCCGCTATTATTTGTGAAGACAACATGGCGATTGCTGGCTCCGTTGATGCCATTCCAGTTCCAGATGGCCAGCGTGGTGTTGGAAGCCCAGGACCCAACGCCGCCGAAGCGGAGGACGCCATTAAAGCCGTCTAGGTCGATGACCGAGTTGGCGCTGAGGGTGAGGAGGCCGACATTCTCGTTGAAGGTTCCACTTACGGCCAGGGTGCCGCCACCGAGATTGATGGCGGCGTTGTCGTTGACGGCATTGGCAGCCGTGACGAGGAAGGAGCCTCCATTGACATCAATGACCGTGCTGTTGCCGAGGGCGTTGGCTGTGGCAGCGGTTAGAGTGCCGGAGTTGACGGTGGTGGTGCCGGTGTAAGTGTTCGCCGCATTCAGTGTGGTAGTGCCGCTACCGTTCTTGGTGAGGGTGCCGGTGGAGGTTGCTATG
>JBIKUM010000240.1:0-4792 GCA_044347585.1 Terrimicrobiaceae bacterium | reverse complement strand
TGTTTCATTTTATTTTTCATTCACTCAAGATGGCTATGAATCCAATAATTCTCAGCGTTGCGGAGAAACCGGACGAGGCTCGCCGACACACAGCAACGCATCTACTCACCAGCGATGATTTATCCGTAGAGCTCATGGATCCGTTTGATCCCGAGCGATACAATCGTGGGGTGCGATTCTCGCCAATCGCAAATGTTTTACAGGTTGTAGCCAAGGGCCGACCCTTTCTGTATTCACCGATCGAGCATGATCCAAAATCGGAGAACGGCGGATTGGCCATGGAATTTGACATATCGGCGGAGAATCCGCCACCCGGGTTTTCAGAGGCTCCTATCGGTGGTGGATTTCTGAAGATCGGAGTCGGTGTTCTTCGCAAGAACGCGGAGATTTACGATTTTTTCAGCGACTTGGAATTGATTGAACCGGCACAAACCCTGGCCACGTGGGATTCAGGTAAGGCACGTTTTGAGCAGTCATGCACGGGAATAAACGCCTATGCCTGTAAGTTGAAGGCGGACGTGGTGGTAAAAGTCAACACCGTGGAAGTGACATGCGTGCTCACTAATACCGGAAAAAAGCCTTTCACCACCGAACAATACTCGCACAATTATCTTTCGCTGGGTGGAGCGCAGGTCGGCCCAAACTATCTCATTCAATTTCCCCGCGACTTGGAAGCTAAAGGGCTCCAGCCGGAACAGCAAAAAATCGGGAGGGAAATCCACTTTCGTGAGGTGATTCCACCCATTGTGCAAGCCGTCAATGCAGCGATCTCGCCGTTGAAGGATCCGTGGGTTCCAGGCGACACGTTTACCATTTCAAACACCAGCAACGGCATGAGAGTTGGCCTCGCGACAGACGCGCCCGTGTCGCGATTCGCGATTCACGCCACTCCAAGGTATTTTTGTCCCGAGATGTTTGTCCGACTCCAATTGCAACCCGGAGAATCCAAACAATGGATTCGGCGCTATGAGTTCCACGCCGATGATGCCCTTTCAGCAGAATGAAAATTCAGCCTCCCACCGCATTTGGAGACACGACATTTTTGACTCCAGCCCTTCCTCTAAAGAGGAAATACCGCGCTCTTCCCATCAAACTGTGGTAGATGGGTTTGACAGACCAACGAGACCTTTAAAAAAATTGCTTGCGCGAAAGCTCACATATGATAATTTCGGAGTTACCTTCAAAACCTGCAGTCCCACCAGATAAATGCATCGCGCACCAGCCGTAATGAACCCGATATCTTCCTGATGAAACTTCACGCCTTATCACGTCTCCTGCACAGGGGGGGATTGCTGCACCGAGCTTGTTGTTGCGGATTCACATTGGTGGAACTGCTCGTCGTTGTCGCCATCATCGGAATCCTTGCAGCCCTGCTCACGCCGGTCATCAATGCCGCGATGCAAAAAGGCAACCAGGCACGCTGCGTAGGCAACCTCCGCAGTATCGGTGCCGCCGCTGGGGCGTGGTCGGCCGCCAACAACAATCAAGTCCTATTCCAACAGATGGGCAACGCCAAAATTACCCCCGACTGGGCTGGCGATTGGATGAGCAGGATTCTGGACTTCGCGCCCAATGCTTCATCAAACAGTCTCTTTCGTTGCCCTTCGGATAAAACCTATGGAATTGGAGGGAACAGATCCTATGCCTGCTCTGAGAGCTTTTACATCGAATCCGAGCGCCGACCGGTCGTATATCCCTCGGTGACGGCAGCTTCAAAGAAAATCCTCGTCGTTGATGCGGTTGTCGGGGGAGGATGCATCATCCGAGGCGTCGAGTTCTATTCTAGAGATGTAGGTGGAAAGATCAGCTTCCGACATTCCGGCCGGGCAAATGCCCTCTTCGCAGACGGCCACGTGGAGACGCTCCCTTCGGTAAAAAATGCGCCTCCTCCAGCCGTGGCACTGCCCTGGACACGGGATGACGCTCTTGCTAGGAAGTGGATGGATCCTTCTATTCCCGGCAACTGAAAAAATAAATCAACCTATGGAAATGACGCATCGCGAGCGTTTTTTGCATAGCTTGAACTACCCGCCCGTCTGGTGCGAGTGATCCGGAAAGGCGGCATTATCCCGGGCATTGACCACTCTGTCCCTGCCGACATCTCATGGGATAACTATCGCAGCTAAATTGACCTGATAACCCAAGCGGTGCAATGTTAATGAAACACACTGTAGTTCTGACATTAGCCACCCTGCATCTGGACCAGCAGGTTGCCTAAAACACGCTGATGTTATATGCCTTCTCGACGCCATTCTAAAAGATCCAATACATCGGCCGGGGCGACCGGATCGCGGGGGCGCACCGCCCGGATCTCCCTGTTTTTTCCTGAAATCTTGCTTGCACGGCACTGCTCACTTATGATAGGAAAAGCTTCGTGAAAACTGTCTTTTTTGGAGGGGGCTCCCATCGTTTCCTGGGCATCGCGCGTTCTGTTCTGGCTCAGCCCGGCCTGTTTGAAAACGGGGAGATTTATCTCTATGATCTTGACATCTCGCGCGCCGAGGCGGTGGGGCGGATGATCATGCTTTCTCCCGAGTATGAGGCGGCCAGTTGTCGCGTGAGGTGGGGCAATGAATTGGACGAGGCGCTGGACGGGGCTGATGCGGTGATTGTCGTCCTGATGGCCGGTGGTGTCGTTAATCACCAACTCTGCCGATTGGCCAGCAACGAGCATGGGTTCATTGGCTCTGATCAGCTTTCGCCGAGCGGTGCCATGCTGGCGCTGAAAGGCGGGCCCATTCTGATGAATCTGGCTAAGAGGATGGAGCAGCTCTGCCCGAATGCCTGGATAGTGGACTTTGCCAATCCTGTCGCGGTGCTCAGCGCGGCGGTCAACAACCACACCCGCATCCGTTGTCTGGGCGTCTGTGCAGGCTACACCAATCACCAGTGGGATTTGACCCGTCTGCTCTATGGCAAGGACGAGGCTGTGATCGACTATGACGTTCGCTGCGCTGGCGTGAACCACATGGGCTTTATTCTTCCGGGGTCCACGCACCGCGGCCGTGATCTGTATGAGCTGGCGGCGGAACGGCTCAATGACAACTGGGTGATGCCACCGCTTTCAGACCGTTGGAATGAGGCCGCACAAGCGAATATCACCCGAAGCGTCACCACGCTGTTACGGCTTTATCGGAAGTATGGATATCTGGTATTTTCCACAGAGGGCGACGGTCTGGCGCATCTGGATATCGAGTCTTCGCATACTGCGGTAGATCTCGAGGCCATCCGCCGGGACAAGCAGGAGATCGCGGCATTTGAGGCGAACAGTGCCGCTGGCCGCGCCCGGGCCGACCGCGAGTTTCAATCGTGGCTGACGCGTGTCACCCCAGCCGACTGGAGTCGGGAAAGCCCGGAGACCCTGCACCTCTTGCGCTGCGATGAGGATTTGATGGTCAAGGTGCTGAAAGCCTTGGGGGGATGTGGCGAGATGAAGCTGGCCACGAGCTTCCCGAACCGTGGTGCGGTGAGCGGGTTCAAGGATCGCACGGTCCTCGAGTATTCGCAGGTGCTGGGCCGCGACGGGCTGCGGCCGATGGTCGAGGGCGGCCTGGAAGTGCCGGATCTCTTTCATGGGCTCGTGAGCGGCCTGGCCACGCACCAGACGCTGCTTGGCGACGCCATCGCCACACGCGATCCGCACGTCCTTTTCGAGGCGCTCTACAGCTATCCCGTGAAGCAGGACACCGCAGACTCCAAGGCGCTCTGGCGCGACCTCCTCGTAGCCGCCGGCCCGACGATCCCGGCCGAGTTTCAAAAAACACGGGATTTCTTTTAACCAGGAAACCCAGCGCAACGAAATCACGGGAACGGCGGGGAACGATTTCCGCACGGTCAAAGCGAATGAAAACCACCACGGAACTCAACTCTGATCAAATCACCCCAGAAAGTAATACATGATGAGCCAATCACTATTCAGACTCATGACGAGGGCCGCACTGGCGGCCGTGGTATCGATCGGAGGCTCGCTATCGGCGGCTGACGCGGAACAGAGCGGCGTCATCCGGCGGACGGCCTGGAGTTTCGACCGCTCGGAGATCAATTGGAACAAGGGGTTGGACCCAGCAGAACTGAATGTTGACGCGGCCAAGATCGAAGAGAAAAAAAAGAAGGGCATCATCGACGAGATGCGCGGCTGGGCGGAGTATGACGTAATGATCCCGGCCACTGGCTGGTATGAGGTCTGGCAGGGGGGCAATGGCGGCCGTGATCTGTATGTGGACGGCAAGCTCATGCTCGAGAAAGCAATCCCGGCTCCGCTGGACATCAAGGGGCCGTTGGGCAAGAAGGCCAACATCTGGCTGACCCAAGGAAAACACAGCCTGCGATTCAGCGAGCCCACATTCCTTAGACATCCAGTCGAAAACTCTTCGCTGCCCAGCGTGTTCGAGTTGGTGCCGGCGCTGGGGCGACCCGAGGCGGCGGTGCACGCGGAGCTGGAGGGGCACCACGTGCTGCGCGCCGGTGACAAGCTCAAACTGCGGGTGCAGGGAGGCGGCACCGGCGCCGCGGCCCGCTACGAACTGGAGTTCGTCAATCTGATGAAGCCGGAAGAACCGCCTGTTCCGGCCGGTGCGGTCGAGTTCGCGGCCTCGGCGGAACCGGTGACCAAAAAGATCGAACTGCCCAGCGACCGCGAGGGCGTGTTTAAACTGGTGGCCAAAGTTGATGGCAAAATTTTGCGCCCGAGCGAGTTCAGCGTCAGTCAGATCGCTGTCGTGGACGTCAAGGCCAGGCCGGACGCGGAGGTCGAGCGCAAAACCTTGATCCACGACATCGAGTGCGTTGCCAA
>JBIKUM010000465.1:0-4219 GCA_044347585.1 Terrimicrobiaceae bacterium | reverse complement strand
TGGGCCGGCTGCACGTCAATGGACTTCCCGGCGCCCCGACATTCATCGAGATGGACGAGGCGCAGGCCTTTGCGGGGCAGGAATTGACCCGCTGGGTGCTGCGGCTGGCGCGGGAGGCGGGCGCGATAGACCCCGAAGCCACGCTCAGCAGCGACGACCGCATCGTCGATGCCGCCGACGGCGTGACGGTATTCCTCGGCCGGACCCTCCGCGCCGTCGCGACGGGCGGGATCTGAAGCGCTTCCGGGTTTATGGGGGGGCATTGAAGGGGAAGCGGGGCCATACTCAAGCCGCCGAACAGGAAGAGCCGACAAAATGTGCGACGAAACGTAGACGACAAAGTCTGCGACGAAGTGTGGGAACTAGATGTCATCCCTGACCGCCTTTGAGAGTTGTCTGAGCATGGATGCGATTCGTCTGAGCAGGTCGTCCAGCAGCATCTTGCGCATGGACGCGAACGGCATGCCTTTCTGGTAGACTTTCAGTCTCTCGTGGCCCAAGTACTCTGCCATACCTGCTGCTCCTATCCCTGCCACGCAACACTTCATCGCTTTCTTCGTCCCACGTGTTGTCGTCTACGCTTCGTCGCAAGACTTTGTCGAGACTGATGGACGGCCCTTCCCTTGCTGGGCTGCCCCATCTGCGCGGCTGGCCACCTGTCCTACGTCGGCGAACTCCACCGAGCCCGCGCCGGACCCGCATGACAACACACGCCAAAACGCGATGCGTCCTTCATTCAGACGCGCTGGAACGAAAAGGGGCATTCAAACCCCATAGCTCGTCATCCGGCCCCGCGGCTCCCTGTCTGCGTGCGTACACGCACAGGCAGGCGTTCAACAACATTTTATCCCACATGCGGCAAGATTACGCTTGTTTGCAAACAGCAACCGTCATACACTTTGCCGCACGAGGGATAAAACGCTATTCGTTGGGCGAGAGAAGAGATGAAGGTGATCAAAGAAATCAAGGAAGATCCGATGTGGGACACAGTAGGGCAGTCCTCCTGTGACTTCCGGCCGACCTTCGACGGCGACCTCGTCAATCTCTTTACCTGCGTCGTGCCTGGGCAAACCGTGAAGGAGACGGAGAATACGTTGTCCGGGTGCGCCCGGCAGATTGCTGCATGGGTGCTCTCGCACAGGAGCCAGTTCTCGCTGGGCGATCGCTTCCAGATCATTATCGGATGGCCTGAATCGTTAGCGAAGTTCAATCGGCAAGCAGTCAAGACAGGTGGAGATTTCGAGGCCGTCGCCGGCATAGCCAACGGAACGAAGGACGTTCTCTTCATGCCGGAATGGTCGAAACAGATTTTCGGAGAGTAGGACGCAGAACCAAGCCGTGCATGCTATCGGCGCGAGCGCGCCTCAGCATGACGGCTGACGTTGAAACGGAACCGCTACGCGGAGTGAAGACTCCGACGCAGGCGGTTTTTTTGTGGAGGCGAGGTACGCACAGACAGGCGTAAACTGATTCTCGTGGTCACGGCATAGTGTCGCGGCCGTTTAACAAACGGGAGTCAGTCATGAGCGAGTTGGGTAACCAGTTCCGGCAGTACATGGTGTTGCGCGGCTTTGCGGCGGCGACGAAGGAGAGTTACGAAGGGGCGATGACCGCACTCGTGCGTGCGCACGGCGGGATCTCACCGGACCAGTTGACGTGCGACCAAGTTTAGTCGCATTTGGCACGATTGATTGGCGAGCGGCGGTTGTCGTGGAACACGGTTGACGTGCATGCGTGCGCATCTCATTCAAGCGCCCGAACGGGCCGCGCGGGCGGAGCCCGGCGCCCATGCGGAAATACGGCCCGGGTTGGATCGCCTCACAGCCCATTTGGCACCAATCAGGTCCGCCTTTTGATCCCCTTTGCGTCCACGCCGCGCCGCTCGCGCCCTTTGTTCAGGCGCGCAAGAACGAAACGGGGCATTCAAACCCCATAGCCATCTATCGGCCCCCGCGGCTCCGTTCAACAACATTTTATCCCCCATGCGCAAGATTACGCTTGTTTGCAAACAGCAGGTGGCATACACTTGCCGCACGAGGATAAAATGCTAATCGTTGTGCGACTGAATTGATGAAGAGAATCGACGGATGAATCGAGTCCGAAACTAGTCACGCTCTACTGTACAATGCGAGGCCTTGTGTTGTTCTTTGCGTGCGGCTTCGGTTTCTATGCAGTGGCCATTCACCGGCATGCGCGTACCAGACACGAAAGCTGTTGACCGGATGTAGCCCACAGGCTACACTATCACCGTGATCGAGTTACGTCAGACAAACGAGTTCGCCGAGTGGATTGACGACCTGCGTGACATCCGTGGAAGAGCGCGGATTCAGGCGAGGATTGAGCGTCTGGCCATGGGAAACTCTGGCGATGCCAAATCTGTCGGTGAAGGCGTCTGCGAACTGCGAATCAATTATGGCCCCGGTTATCGCGTGTATTTCACGCGACGCGGACGCGAGGTTGTGCTTCTGCTGGCAGGTGGCGACAAGAGCAGCCAAACAAGAGACATTCGAACGGCGCTGCGCCTCGCGCGCGGCTTATAGGAGCGAACCATGAGAAAGACAAACACAAAGCGCTACGATATCGCCGAGCTTCTTCGCACACCCCAAGAAATGGCGGCTTATCTCGAAGCCTGTTTTGAAGAGGCGGATGGCGATGCGTCCTTCATTGCCAAAGCCATGGGAGATATTGCGCGCGCCAAAGGCATGACACAGGTGGCGCGCGATGCCGGCGTATCACGGGAAAGTCTTTACAAGGCACTCTCGGGCGACCGTAGCCCGGACTTTAACACCATTCTTAAGGTTGTTGGAGCTCTGGGGATGAAGTTGCATGCCCAACCCGTGCCTGCATGATTAACGAACATGGGTACATAGGGGATGGTCTGCCTAGGGACGGGCCTTCCGTCAACGCCACCTTGAGACGGTTTACGAGGTCGTTTTGGCTCGCGAGCTGACGGAGCGCGGGCTGAAGGTCGTTCGGCAGGTGCCGGTGCCGATCACGTACAAGGGCATCCAATTTGACGAAGGCTTCCGGGCGGACTTGATCATTGAGGGCCGGGTGATACTGGAACTCAAATCGGTCGAACGGGTGGCACCGGCCCACAAAAAGCAGGTTCAGACGTACCTGAAGCTGACCGGCTGCAAGCTCGGCTACCTGCTGAACTTCGGGGAAGAAGTCATGAGAACCGGAATCACCCGCTGCGTGAATGGTCTTGAAGAACAGCCTCTGCGCCCCTGCGACTCTGCGGGAGAAAAACAAGTTCCAACAACAGGCTCTACGTCGCCGGGATACCGTCGCCGTAGAGCCTTGACGTTGGGGCAACCAATCGAAATCGAAATCGGGACCGGGATCGAACGTCATGGGTTTGGGACACGAAAAACTGGACGTCTACGGCCTTTTGATCGGCTATGTGGCATGGGTGTACGAAAAAGCCGACGGACTGACCGGCAACCATCGCTCGGCACGAGACCAATGGCTTCGTGCGAGTCAGTCCATTCCGCTGAATATTGCCGAAGGCAACGGAAAGACGGCAGAGGCGGACCGGAGACGGTATTTTGAGATCGCCAGAGGATCAGTACTGGAATGTGGTGCCATCCAGGATGTCCTGGTCGTCGGCAAAGCGTTGGATGAACAAGAAAGGCTGGTGCGTAAGACGGAGTTGGATCGAATGGCCGCGATGTTGAGTCGCCTGGGAGGACGAGGCTACTGCGTCGCGGAAAAATCCGTTTCTTACGGAACCAAACCGGAGAAAGTCGATCCCGGCCCCGGTCCCGATTTCGATTTCGATAAAAGCGCCATTCAGGCCCGTCCCTAATCCGCCCCAACAAAGCCATTCAACTCTACCTCGTGTCCTGCGGACGCTCGGATGTTGATGGCTGACGTTGGGGGCGTTGGACAGACAAAGAAATTCGGAGTTGACGAGTAAGCACAATGTATCTACCATAATGACATGAAAACGACCCTCATACCCATCGGCAATTCGCGTGGCGTTCGGATACCGAAGCCTTTCATTGAGCAGTGTGGTTTGACAGAACAGGTAGAGATGGACGTGCGGAATTGCATGATCCTCATCCACGCCCCTCGGCAGCCGCGTGCCGGCTGGGCGGATGCTTTCGAGCAGATGGCCCGCGAGGGGGACGACACGTTGTTGGACGGTCAGCCGACCTCGACTCGTTGGGATGAGGAGGAGTGGCAATGGAAGTAGATCGCTTCGACGTGTTCC
>JBIKUM010000436.1:0-4222 GCA_044347585.1 Terrimicrobiaceae bacterium | reverse complement strand
AACCGGGCCCACCAGTTCCTCCGCTGAACTGGGTGCCTCCGGCTCCACCTTGGCCGAACGGGCTGGTACCGGCCACACCAGATGCACAACCACCAGCTCCGCCCGTGGCGTCGGTCGTCCCTCCCCCCATTCCGCCTCCGCCTGCCGCGACCGCGACCCGGTTCGCGAGCGCATAGGGCGCAACACGGATGTCCGATGCACCACCGCCTCCGCACGCCGCATTCGCCGTGTTTGCGGAAAATCCTCCGATGCCACCTCCGTTGAATCCTCCCGCAGTGCAGGCCCCTTGGCTGCCCACACGTACCTGAATGACCTGGCCCGGTGTAACGGTGAGCGTGCCCGTAACGGTGGCTCCGTTGCCACCGGTTGCCCCGCCGCCCCGTGCACCCTTGATGGTGTACTGGAGTTGCGTGACACAGGAGGGAACGGTGTAGGATTGGGTTTGGCCTGTGTAGGTGAAGGTGGTGGCTTGGCCAAACGCCGCCATGTCAATCACTAAACAGCAAAGAATCAGCAGAATAAATCGAGCCATTGCAGGGATTCGGGCCTGCAATATAAGGGCACTATAAAGATTTAAACAATGCTATGTGAACTCATTTGGACTGGGCACCTGCCCAGGCCCCACGCAAAATCGGACTGACAACCCGTCGAGCTCAGTCCACGACAAGCGCCCGGGCCGCCTTGCCGCTCGCTCGATCGACCACGAACACGACCCCGACGGGCCAGTGGTCGGTTCTGGTGCCTGACTGCATCGGAGCAATCTCATCCACGACGCGGCCGGAACAATCCAGAACGCGGTAGCCAGCGTCGCGTGCGGGCACCGCGAGCCAACCGCCCCGCACGACGGGGTTAGGAACAGGCGCCCACGTCGCCGGCGCAACCACCGATGCGACGTCGCTGCTCACATCGTACATGCCGCACACATCCGCGAAGTCGTCGCAAAGCCACGTCGAAATCCGGCCGGCGACGACCGCGAGCGTCGTGTCGTAGTGTGCGGCGCTCGACACATGCGGCACGTGGTCCGCGCCCTCGAGCACTTCAAGGCACGCATTGACACCGAGCTCGACGGCGGTTTCGTGCACCACCCCGCTGCCTTCGACATCCGTCACGGGAATCATGGTAAGGTAGACCGTGCCGGCGCCGAAGGGAACCGTCGCGTCGGCGTCGCCGTGCACGGAGACCAGCGGCTCGTCGCCCGGGGCGAGGTAGTCGGCCGTCTTGAGTGCACCGGCGATGTTGAAAATGCCCATCACGTCTGAGGAGTAGCCGGGATTTCCGCTGTTTCCTTCCAAACCGCCGCCGAGGCCCGCCCCGTTCGGATCGACCGCCGAGGGAATCTCAGAAGCCTCGTCGACATAGGCGTGGTGCAGTGCGATGAACCCGCCGGCGGAGACTCCCCCGAGTACGATGCGGTCGGCATCGATGCGGAACGGGTTGCCGTCTTCTGCAACGGATTTGCGGAAGAACCGCACGGCTGCCCGGCTGTCGTGCACGCCGCGCCACACCGCCCGTGTCATGGCGTTTTCCAGGTCGAAAAAGTTGTCGATGCCCAGCCGGTACGACATCGAGGCCACGACATAGCCCATCCGAGCGAAGTCCTCGCACAGCGGGACCACATCTGCACCGTCGTTCGAGCCGCCCACGAAAAAGCCGCCGTGCGCGATGATCAGCAGCGGCCTGCCGTCGGCCGCATCGCCCGCGGGCTCGTATACATCGACGACGAGGTCCTGCGACGCACCCATGGCGTTCACATTCGCGCCGTACACGATGCCCTGGGTGACCGTCACGTCCGCGAAGGCCGAGGTGTAGCGGAAGCGTTCGCCGTCGCAAAGGGTTTGGCCAGCGGCCGCGGCCGCTGTGGCCCAAAAACACCCCACCACCATCCCCCGAATAGTATTTCGTGTACCCTGTTTCATCCCCCAAGAATACTCAAACTCAAACTCAAACTCAAACTCAAACTCCAACTCCAACTCCAACTCAATGAACCACAGCATCGGTGTCACAACACATGTCGCTCCTATGCCATCGACGACGTTCCCCTGGGTCTCATCGGCGATATGAGAACGGTTGGACGATGCGCAGTGCGATGGGAAGGCAGCAGGATTGCCGACCCAGTGTTGTCTTGGGTTAATGATTCAAACGCTCTTTGATCAGCTTGGCAAAGTCACGTGTGTTCTCAAGTTCTGGAAAATGTCCGCAATCTTTGAATTCAACGACTTCACAGTGTGTTACGTGCTGTTTTATAGAGTTTTTATCAGTTTTTCTGTGGGTGAAATCCAATGAACCCCACACTAAAGTAGTGGGCACGCCGATGAGCTTTAAGGCTGATTTTTTGTCTTTACTCAATCCTTGAACTAACGATGCAAGGCAAAAACATCCGCCCCGAGAAATTGAATGTTTGGCAGTTTGAGCGTAAGTGTTTCTGGACTCGTGATTTTTTGGTAGAGAATACTTATACCAAATATCCGCGAATTTTTTCGCATAAATGGCGTTGACTAATTGTCCGAAATAGGGCATTTTGAGTACATCTGGTATAGATTTATCAGTCCATTTTAAAATAGAATCAATCGAAGGCGTTTGAGATAAAAAAATGTGATTCAATCTCTCAGGGAAATCTATTCCAGCTTGAATAGCATAGAATCCGTTGGAACATGAAAACAGCAAAGAAGCTCGATCAAGCTTCAGGGCATCCATGATTTGCAGGAGAAGATTCGAACCCTTGAGAAATGAGTAATCATAGACATTGTTCGGGTAAGAAAAACCCAAGCCCGGATATTCAAAGCAGATCACCCGATAGTCGCTAGATAAACAACGGATCAAGGGCATTTGATGCTCAATCACATTTGGACCATCGGGAACATTGATAATCACTGGGGAGTTTCCCATGGTGTCGAACACTCTAATTCTGCCAAAATCCGTATCCAAATAAAAAAAACCTTCCCCGAACGGAGGTTGGGTTTTCCATTGGTATCTTAAGGTGTCAATGATTTGGCCTGCCATTGTTTAACCTGCTGGAGCTCTTTTTGAATTGAGGAGGCCAATTTCTACCTATACAGTCGTTTGCGGTTGGGCGTGCGTGAAGATATTGTAAACGAAGTAGATAAGCCACATCACATGTGCGTGCGTGTGTGCAGCGGTCGGATTGATTTGGACGATTGAGAGCACGTTCTGTTTTGATTTTCTCTTGATGCTGCGAGTTTCTAAGATTCCATCGTAGGGCGATTCCTGTGGCGCGGTTTTGTCATATCCAGCATGCAATCTTTCTGTGCAGCGTGTTGCTCTTCGTGCAAGACATCTAGGCTGCGCCTGCAGGACAAGTTCTATTCGGTTGCTGATGCGGCACGGATAAACAACAGCTTTTTCTTTCTCCGGAATCGACCATTCGTCTAAACCGCGCAGTGGGCCATAACGGACCATCGTCGACATCATCTGCTCGTTTCATCACGCCTCGCTCTCGCTCTCGCTCTCGTCCTCGCTCTCGTTCTCGCTCTCGTCCTCGCTCTCGTCCTCGCTCTCGTCCTCGCTCTCAACCTCCAACCTCCAACCTCGTTCTCGCTCTCGTTCTCGCTCTCGTCCTCGCTCTAGCTCTCGTCCTCGCTCTCGCTCTCGTCCTCGCTCTCGCTCTCGTTCTCGTCCTCGCTCTCGTTCTCGTCCTCGCTCTCGCTCTCAACCTCAACCTCCAACCTCGTTCTCGTTCTCAATCTCTCACCACCACCCCCACGTTCCAAAAGTTCTGCTCCCCCTCGCGGTAGGGTTGGGCGCCGACGATTTCGAGCGTGAGGACGTGCGGGCCACCGGCAACCGGTCCCGGGGCGATGCGGACCGGCTCGACGGCGGCACCGGGACACCACCCGCTCCGGCTGTAATCCGACGAGGCGATCCGCTCGGGAAGGGTGTCGCCTTTCCAGACCACGTCTTCCGTCCACACTCCGGAACTCGGGTTCAACCGGCGGAACGAGGCGCAGTCGTCGCGCCAAGGTGTCCAGCGGGCGATTTCGCGGCCGTCGAGGCGTACGACGTGCTCGCGCGGCGTGAATTCATCGCCTTCCGCGTGGCCGCCGTGACCGGTGGTGGTGACGAGGAGGACGGGGTCGGAAAGGGCGGAGGGCACGTTCCACGGGATGTCGACCGGGCCGTCGGCGAAGGCGGTGAAGGCCTCCTTGCCCGGCAGGAGCGGGGTGGTGTTGAAGAGCGACGTGACCGCATGGGTGGCGGGCGGGAT
>JBIKUM010000535.1:0-4229 GCA_044347585.1 Terrimicrobiaceae bacterium | reverse complement strand
CGTACCGGTCGCGGTCCGCCAGGTTCCGCGCCCCGATCTCCGTTCCCATGTAGTAGCCATTGAACGGCGCGCAGGGGTAGACGATGCCGCCGATCACCAGCGCCATGTCCGCGAGGAACGGCACCGCGTACCACCGCAGTCCGAGCGCCTCCACCTCCGGCACCTCGGGATGCGCCAGCCGCACCTCGTGCAGCAGGTCCGGCCGCCGCACGCACACATCGTCCGGCGCCTGCACCTGCCCGTCGAGCTCGAGCACCCACGGCAGGGGCGTGAAGGCATCGCGCCGCTCCGGGGCCCACCCGAGTGCCAGGCACTCGTCCGTGAACGCGCGGCTGTGCGGGTCTCCCACCACGTCCGAGCCGTATGCAAATCCGGCGTAGCGGATGAGTTGGTGGTTCCGCAGGCGCACCGGGTCGGGCGTTCCGGGCGCGGTCGGTCGCGGTGCAAACACCGTAACCGCGCTGCGGATGTCGCCGCCGTTGAACGCGAACGCGACGTGGTGTTCGAGGGCCGCCGTGATCTCCTCCGGCCTCCGCAGTGAACGGGCATCGAAGACGTGCAGGGTGCGCCACAGGTGCCGGCCGATGCAGCGGTTGCTGTTGCGCCACGCGAGCCGCGCCCCGAAGGTGAGCTCCTCCGCGGTGTGCGTGTAGGTGCCGGTCCGCGCGATTTCGTCGTCGATTTCTGCCTGCCGGTGGCGCCTGCGCTCCGGCTCGGGCAGGGCAACGAGCAGCGCCGCGGCCGCTTCAGACAATTTCATGACAGAAGTACTCGGTTTTTCGGAATTCATGCTTAAGTTGCGCTGTACCAAATCGTTTCCGCGCCTAACTCCCGAACACCATGCGCCGAATTTCTTCCATTTTCACTGTCCTCGGGTCGGTTTGTTTGGGGATTCCGTCCCTCGCTCAACCTGACGAGCAAGCCTACCATTTGGCCCAACACCAGGACCACGCCTTTGTTCACCGGCCTTCAAGTTGGGGAGGCGATCGGCTCGTGGGCAGCACGCTGTACAGCAATCCCACGGCTGCATCCGGCAGTTCGAACTTCTACCTGCAGCGGCAGGCCGCGGATGGCACGGTGATCTGGGAGCGGGAGTACCACTACGACCACTTCGATTTGCTCGGGCATGCGGAGGTCAACGCGAGCGGGACAGAAATCGTGGCGGTAGGCTCCGCGGAAAGCTCTCAGCTTCCCGGCGAAAAGGCGTTCGCGCTGCGCATCAACTCGGCCACGGGGGCTGTGCTCGGCAGCACGATGTGGGTGGCAAACAACGAGGACGTTCGGTTGCTCCATGTGGCCTACGTGGCTTCCGGGATGGGCAACCAGCCCATGTGGGTCGCGGCGGGCTGGAGCGGCCACGACAACAGCAAGGGTGCAGTGAAGCAGGGGTGGGTGGTCGCGTTTTCCACCACACTCGGCAACCTGTGGCAGCGTACGACCGATTCCCCGAGCTACAGCACTGCCGTGCCGCCCCACGACTGGGACATGGCGAACCACGTGCTGTCCGTGCCCGGGACGGGGATGCTGATTTCCGGTTCGAGCAACGGGGCCCAAAACGACGCAAACCCGGATCAGGCGGGCCTTGCCTACATGGTGGATGTGAACGGAAACTTGAAGTGGAAGCACGCAACGCATCTGGAAACCACGGCGTTGAATGCGCGGATGGTTACCGCCGGTGGCCACGTGCAGGGAAGCTCCATCGTGCAAATCGCGAACGAGCTCGGTCCCCAGTGCTTCGCCGTGCGCACCCTGAATCCTGCCACCGGCGCCCAAACGTCGGGCTACCGCGTCGACGTGGGCGGCGGCTCTGCGGCCGTTCCGAAAGCCTTCGACACGCAGATCTTCGGCACCGGCTTCGTCGTAGGCGGCTACCTGAACGACTACACGTGGACCGTAACCACGCCGAACGGCTCGTTCCAAAAAACAGCAAACCAGCCGTTTCACCTGCAGTTCACTTCTGGCCAAACAGGCGGAATCACCCCAGCAGCAAACATGGTCGTGCACCGGGTCGAGCCGGTGACGGCCGCGGGGGAGCTGGTGACGAACGACTTTTTGGCCGCGTTGCGGCCGACCGAACAACCCTACATCTTCCACCCGCGCATGCTCGAGCTTTCGGGCGATACGGGCGTGGTGCTCACCGCGTGGCGCGACCGCTACCTGCCGGCCTCGCACGACCTCGAGTGGGTCATCTCGAATTTCGCCGGCACACAAGGCACCTGCGATGCGGCCCCGCTGCCAGTGGTGACCGCGACGATGAACTGGGTGGTGAAGACCGGACCGACCATCGGCGATGCGTTCCTGCTGAATTCAAACGTCGGGCCTACCGTCACCACCCCGGTGGCCGAGATCATTCCCTGCGGCGAAATCGGCTACCCCGAGTGCAATCCGGCCTATGCGCCGACCTACACCACGGATTGCGATCCGCGTGAGGCCACCTTCACGGCCACGGCTTCCGGCAGTCCGGTTACACCGCTGTCGGACATGGTGTTCGAATGGGACTTCGGGGATGGCTCCACGGGTACGGGCGCCACGGTCACCCACGCCTATGCTGCCGACGGAACCTACACGGTGACCCTGACGGCCTACTGCGTTTGGGATCCGTCCACGGCCGTTTCGTCGGTGTTCACGGTGACCTTCACCTGCGCGGAGGACTGTGTGCTTCCGCTCCTAGGACCGCTGGCCACGGAATGGGTTCACAGCTGCGGCGAAACGCCGGAGTTGCGGGCCATCGGGATGCTCATTCCTTCTCCATTCGGTTCGAGCGGATTCTGCTCCGGCTGGGAAATCGATGGGACAGCCGTCGACGGCGAGGGAATCGAGCACTTCGTCCTCGCTGCCGGCGAGCATACGGTCTGTCGGACGGTTTGGTGCTGCGACGATCCCACAAACCGCCGTGAGCGCTGCGTGGATGTGGTGGCGAGCCCGTGCCCGGCTCTTGAAAACCTCGATTTCACGGTGGTCAACCTCACCGGCGGCGAGTGCGCGGGTTGCCTGAAGGGCCTGTCGATCACGTGGGATGGCGGGCCGCTCGAGGACTGCCAAAACCTGGAATGGGACTTTAGTTGGACGGCCGAAGATCCGGTTGCCTCTGTTTATCAGTCGATTACTGCGTGCGTCCCGCCTCTTCCTTTCGGACATACGGTTTGCTTGCGCCAAACCTGCCCCATCACCGGCGAGGTCATCCAGGAAATCTGCAAATCGGTCACCTGCTGGAAACTCCTGCCCGGATTGCCCTTCGACAACCTCTCCTTCTTCAGCGGCTGGTGGCTCGTACCGGAAATCGCAACGGGTCCCTGCAGTCTTTCCGCCGACATCGGCACCTACGAAGATGACCTGATCGCCCACGGCTTCCACGGCACCTACGACGGTCCCTTCCTCACGCCGGGCTCCACCGACGACGGCGGTCCGAATGGAACCCCACCGTACACCCTCCCGGAAATCGACTTCCCGCTCGTGAGCATCGCAAACGGTTGGGCCATCGTCGACGCCACGACGGGCTTCCCGGTCTTCGAAATCCCGGGCGCACTCGCCATCCGCGATACGGACTACGGCATGGAGGGCGCGGCGGGCAACCGCTTCGTCGAGGGCTTCCCGGACTCGGCTATGCTCGTCTTCAACCTGACGACACCGCTCGGCCTGCTCCAGTGGACCTCCGGACCCCACACCTTCGGCTGTGCGAACTCCGACGCTTGTGCCTCTGACCTGAACGACGACGGCACCGTCACGGTTACCGACCTCCTCGTCTTGCTCGGCACCTTCGGGGAGCAGTGCGAGTGAGGATGCGGCTGCGCCGCACAGAACGAGAACGGGTGCGGCTGCGCCGCACTGAACGAGGTTGAGGTTGAGGTTGAGGTTGAGCGGGAAGCCCTGTCTTCAAACTCCAACTAAAACTGAAACTAAAACTGAAACTAAAACTCGCGGCGAAGCCGCGGAGCCGCGCAGCGGCGAAAACTCAAACTCCTACTCCAACCCACTCACACCATACACCCTGAAGTGCTCGGACGTCGCCGGCCGGGTGGGGTCGGAGGGGAGGAAGGACGGGGTCCAGGTGCGGTCGGGCCAAACCCAGCGGGCGTTCTCCGTGAAGCGGCCGGGGAGGTCGGAGAAGAGGCCGACGCCGGCGGTGGGGGTCAGGGAGCGGATGGCGAGGCGGGTGGAGCCGTCGGGGGCGGGCTCGGCGGTAAGGGACAGGGCCGAGGAGGTCCACGCCATGTCGCCCGGGGGGAGGG
>JBIKUM010000477.1:0-2585 GCA_044347585.1 Terrimicrobiaceae bacterium | reverse complement strand
GTTGCACACCACGAACGCTTCCCCCGGCGGCACTGGATCCTGCTCCAGCGCGCACTGCACCGCGTGGCCCGTGCCGCGCGGTTCCGGCTGCACCGCCATCCGCACCCGCATCCGCGGCCCCGCCGCCGTCTCATTCCACCCCGCACAAAAACCGGGCGTCAGCGCATCGCCCGCCGCCACCACGACCGTCACGGACGTAAACCCCGCCCGCTCCGCCCGCTCAAGCAGGACCTGCAGCACCGGCTCCCCACCGGGTCCGACTCGGATCATGGGTTTGGGCCGCTGCGCGGCCTCCTCCCACCACGCCTCCTCCCCACCTCTACCCTGTCGCTGCGCCTCCTCCGCACTCCTCCGCATGCGGCTCGCTCGGCCCGCCGCCAGCACCACCAAACGACCGCACACGGCCACCCGCTGCACCTTGCTCATGCCGTGAAGGTGCAACGCCGCCCCTCAATCCCCCGCCCCACCCCAAACATTTTCGCACCACCCGCATCCCGAGCGGCTGTGCTGCAGGACTTCAGGTTGCAGTTCCCAGTTTTCAGTTGTCAGTTGTCAGTTGTCAGTTTCCAGTTATGAGTCTCCACACAGCTCCTCCAACCTCGTCCTCAACCTCGTTCTCGTCCTCGTCCTCAACCTCAACCTCAACCTCAACCTCCCACCGCCCGCTCCACCGCCTCCGCCACCTCCACCGCGCAGTAGGCAAAGCACGTTCCGCCTCCGCCCGAGCCGTTGATCTTGCCGCCCCAGGCGCCGGCGGCGCAGGCCGCGTCGAGGAGCGCGGTGAGCTGAGGGTGCGGGTTATTCGCTGTTTGAAGCTATTTTGCCTCGACTGATGAATTCACAGGGAATTCAAGCCTAAAACCGGCGCTCGCTTAGGGCAACGTTCGGCTCTCGCCATGTGCTTCCGGTGGGGCGAGACCATATCAAAATCAACTTCAGTGTAGGTGGACCAGATGAGATTTGGGTCAGCGCTTTGACCTACATCCCCGTTGGTTAAAAAAAATTGTACCTCACGATGGTATTGGATCTGTGGGCGCGAGAAGTGCTCTGCTGGTCGTTCAGTTCAACCATGAAAACCCAGGATTCGACCATTCATACGCAGATGGTAGTCATCACACGACGCCGATCGACTTCAGATCCGATTTCCCACTCGGACCGCGACATTCAATAAGCCGACGGCAACTTTCGAAAACTCTGCGCTCATCAACGGATTCTGCGCCGCAAGAGCAGAAATGGCGATCGTTGAGAGAACCCTCTCGCCGAATCATCCTTTAGTACTTTGAAATTGCAGGCCGTATTTGCAATGGTTCGTTCCGAGAAATACTTCGCGGAACGCGTTCTCTTTAAGTGGCTTGAAATCACAGTTAACCGCCGAGGAGGACATTCTACCCTCCATTATAAAACGGTTTTCAAGTGCAATAAAATCAACCCAAAATTTCAAACAGGTAGCTGCGGCTTTACTCCTCGCCAACCGTGGGAGATAAGCTTTTTGACTTCAAGTGTTATGATGCGTTTGCAGTTTAGATTTTTTTCTAGTCTTCAAGTGCTGAAAACGAACCACGTACGACCTTCTATTGCTTAATAATTCTTCGCATTGTCAACAGCAAAAAATGCCGAACATGTCACACAATAAATCGGTACAAAAATGCACTTATGGGGAATAACTGCTGCCCTTGAAGAAAAGCGACGATGTGAGAGGGGGTGTCGACGGTAAATTGAGATTTGGAGTCACCCATAACACACGATATGTTCCGGCAGGAATCGCAGCTCCCTCGGTAACTTCCACATCTATTAAACGAAGAGAATCCGGAATTAAACTCGACCCCAAATCTGAACTACACGGACCAGTACCGACATTGATTCTTTGGTTACTCATGGAATTATTCACGCTTTCCAAAGGAATCCAAATCGTGTAGAAATACTTGATTCCTAGATTCACCATGCTTGGTTGCAACTGAATCGTGCCAAACGTGTATTGGCCGGACATACAACCGAATCCGTCCATCGAATTCGATTGTAGGACAAAAGAACTAAGTGATTCAACGGGGGTGATGAAATCCCCATCGAGTCCATTTACAAACCCACTAAAGTGGGCATAGTGATTCATTGTACTTGAATAATTCGTTGCACCCGGGACTCCCGAAATACCCCAACCTCTCCAAGAAAATCCAGCATTGAACATGTGCATGCCGATAGCACCCCGTCCACTCGGACTCTGCGGCTCAGGGAACAGATAAGCCTGAAGATTTGGCTCTTCAGAGAAGACGCATGATTCATCATTTTCTGTAGCAAGTGGATCAAAATTGGTCGCATTGACATCTGTACATCCGCTCAATTCACTTTCAGCACATATATTATCGTTGTCTGGGTCGAAACACAAAGTATTTTCAAGATTTTTTATACATCTTATCGAGAATCCGTGTCTACCGGTATCGTGTGCACGGAAAATGCCATTTTGATTGTAGCTGAGGTGCCTAACCCACGCGTTGGATTCATTCGACGTGGACGTCCACCAGTAACCATATCCTCCTTCACCCGTGAAGTAGCCAGAGTCGTTCAACCTTGCACCGGCAGGCAAACCAGTA
>JBIKUM010000269.1:0-4240 GCA_044347585.1 Terrimicrobiaceae bacterium | reverse complement strand
GGGTTGATGTCGTTCCTCTACTGGGGCGCCAACGCCGCGAGTGCGGACCCGGCGGTGCGGGCAAAGGCCTCGGCACTCCTGGCGCGCCAGATCGAGTGTGCGCAGCAACTGGGAATCGACACGATCCTCGCCGTTCCCGGTGCGGTCGGGGTGGACTTCATCCCTGGCGCGGAAACTGTGCGCTACGATCTTGCCTATGAGCGTGCGACCGAGTTCATCAAGGCAGCTCTGCCTGCTGCCGAGAAAGCCGGCGTCACGATCGCGGTCGAAAATGTTTGGAATAAATTCCTCCTCAGCCCGCTCGAAATGCGAGCCTTTGTAGACCAGTTCGGCAGCAAAAATGTCGGCGTCTATTTCGACGTAGCGAATACACTGGCCTTCGGGTATCCCGAGCACTGGATCGAGATCCTCGGCTCGCGGATCAAGCGTGTTCATTTCAAAGACTACCGCCGCGCCGTCGGCTCGGTGGACGGATTCTGCGACTTGCTTTCCGGCGATGTGGATTGGCCAGCGGTCATAGCCGCGCTTCACAAAGTCGGCTACGACGGATGGATCGCTGCCGAGATGATTCCTCCCGTGCCTTTCTACAAGCACTGCCCGGAAGTCCTCATCCACACCACTTCACGGGCGATGGATGCCATTCTTGCGCTCTGATTTTATGATCGTCCTCGCCGCTGCCGCTCACCCCGACGACATCGAATTCATGATGGCCGGCACACTCCTGCGCCTGAAGGATGTGGGATGCGAAATCCATCTCTGGAATCTCGCCAATGGGTGTTGCGGATCAGCGACGCTCTCGCGGGAGGAAGCCATCTCCGTCCGCTGGCAAGAGGCACAGGATTCCGCGAAGCTTGCCGACGGAACCGCACATCCACCGCTCTTTGACGATCTCGGCATCTTTTACGACACTTCCTCGATAGCCCACGCGGCGGCGATGATCCGAAAAATTCAACCGGATATCATCCTCACCCAGAGTCCGCAGGATTACATGGAGGACCACCAGAACACGACACGCCTCGTCGTGACGGGTGCATTCACGCGGGCTATGAAAAACTTCGTCACGAGTCCGGATGTCGCCATTTACGACAAGCCGGTTGCTCTCTATCACGCGCTGCCTCATGGGCTCAACGACGCGCTGCGCCAGCCGGTCACCCCGCATTTCTTCACTGACATCGGCCCGGTGCTCGCCCGTAAGCGTGAGATGCTCGCCTGCCATGCTTCACAAAAGGAATGGCTCGATGTCACGCAGGGTATGGATGCCTACCTCGACGAAATGGAGCGCATGAGCAGCGAGGTCGGGCGCATGAGCGGAAAATACCAGTTCGCCGAAGGCTGGCGCCGCCATTCGCACTTGGGCTTCGGCCCCGAAGACTTCGATCCGATCGCCGATCTTCTTAAAATTTAAACCTAAACGCCCATGCCAAGACCAATCAGCAAACTCGCTCCCGCCTGGTGGGATTACACGACACTCGAACCCGAGCTTCTCGCCGATGCCGCAAGGATTGATGAGAAGAAACTCAAGGGCCTCGCACGCCCCGGTTTTACAATCCATTTTTACGACACAGTTCAGGAGTTCTACGCCGCCGAGGCGCTGGAATACATCGACGCCTGGCGGCAGAGCACGCCGGACAACCCAGCCGGCATCTGTGGACCAATCGGGCCGACTGAGCAGCTCCCCATCGTGGCGCAGATGGTCAACGCCCTCGGGATAAATCTCAAGAAGCACGACGCCCATTTCTGGGGGATGGACGAGTGGGTGATCGACGGAAAGACCGTGGAAACGAACCATCCGCTTTCATTTGCCAAAGCGGACAAGGAACTCTGCTTCGACCGGATCGACAAAAGCCTGCGCATCCCGGAGAAGAACCTGCATTTTCCGAGCGGCGACCTGGAGGCCTACAGCAAGAGCTACGACGATATTCGCTGCGTCGTCATGCAGGGCGGGCAGGGCGAGATCAAGCACTGGGCATTTAACGACCCGCTCCCGCGCACAGGCAGATATAAAGACACCCCGCCGACGCCCGCAGAATACCGCAAGCTCGGCACCCGCTTTGTGAAGCTGCATCCAGTAACGATCACCCAAAACGCCCGCACGAGCGGCGGCGGCAATGTCGCGCTGGTGCCAACCGAAGCCGCCACCGTCGGCCCGCGCGAAACATGGAAGGCCGAAAGAGTCTCGATCTGGCATCCAGGCCACCATGACAATCCGTTCGGTCTGCGGCTCAGTGCCCTGATGATCTCGAAGCGGCTCCCAGACTCGAGCGTCCCGATGTCGCTTCTCGCGGACCATCCGAACGTCCACTTTCATTACCTGCGCTCCGGGATCGGAACGGTTAAGGTGGAGATGCATTAAAAATGAACTGTCCCACTCTTTCCCACTTTGACATCAAAGATCGCGAGGCGGTCCGCGCTGCTTTTGCCGATGCGCCAACCATGCAAATGCTGCAAACTTGGCGTGTCGCACCCGAGGATAGATTCCTTCCCGCCCATGTGAGAATCGGATGGAGGGGCGATCGCATTCTGGTCTTGGGCGAATTGACTGATCCGCACCTCTACACCAGTGCGACAGAGGACAACCAAATCCTTTGTTCTTTCGGCGATGTTTTTGAAATTTTCCTCCGCGACTCGGAACTCGAGACCTACGCCGAATTCCATGTCGCTCCGAATGGGAAGCGCCTGCAGCTTTTGTGGCCCGATGCTGAAACCATTCGACGGGTCCAGGACAAGAAAGTGGCCCTCGATGACTTGAAGGTTCACGAGCCGATCTTCGACTTCTCCCAGTGGTCGGAAGGCGAGAACTGGTATATCTGCGCCTCCGTGCCCACCCGCATCTTTCTGCCTCCCGGAACCCCGCTGGAGGGCCGAACATGGATGGCTTCCTTTAGCCGTTACGACTACTCGTCCGCTGAAGAACCACCTGTTCTCTCCTCAACCTCACCCCACAACGGGAAGGTGTCTTTTCACTGCCAGCAGGATTGGGCCGCGTTGAGCTTTTGTTGACCGATCAGCATCCACGTTTCCAAAGCGACCTTTGATCCAGTTTCTGCGCATCTATCGAATGGAGTGGTGAACACGCGCGCTTTTAGGGATGGTCTGCGCGGCGTCTGTCGGCAATTGGTCGACTACCCAGTCGTTGATGTTTTCCCACGCTGAAAAAAGCACAGTGCCGGGTGCCTGCCACTTGCTTTGGTCGGCGAGCACGATGCGGCGCCTGGCGCGGGTGATGATGGATTTTTTGATCTCGGTTTCGGTGAACTCCGTAGTCCAACAGCCTTCGGAATTCAGGCCTGTGGCGCCGATGAGGGCGAAGTCGAATTGAAGATTTGCAAATGCGTTGAGGGCGGCACCTCCCACAAGGGCTCCGCTGACTTTGCGCAATTCTCCGCCGATGCAGATGATGCTTGCTTCGGCATGGGAGCAGGAAGCTACTAAGGCGATGGAGTGGGTGATCAAGCGGATATCCGCGCGGCGCATGAGAAGTTTTCCAGCCTCAAGACAAGTAGACCCAGCATCCACAAAAACGCTGGAGCCAGCGGGGATAAGTTCATTCGCTTTTGTGGCGATAGATTTTTTTTCGGTGTTGTGGCGTTGCTGGCGCTCATCGAAGGAAATTTCTGAACGGGCATACAAGGGATCAAGAACACCGCCGTGAACGCGGATCAAGTCGCCCGAATTTTCGAGCTCGCTCAAATCTCTTCGCAGTGTGGCCGGCGAGATAGAGAAAAGTTTTTGAAGTTCTGCAAAGCTTAAGCGCTGCCTCTCCCTCACGACTTTTCGAATCGAGTTATGTCTTTCTTGAGCGAACATGGTCAGCCTTATTTATCAGAGCGCAACAGTTCCCTCACTCTTCAATTCGCGCGTTCCGAATTCGTCGGCAAGGGCGAGGCAGCCTTTGATCGGTAGAATGCCGTCTGAAGTTCCTGCTCCGAAGAGGCAGGAAGCGGCGGTTGCAACTCCATAGCGGAGGGCCGTCTGGATCGGGAGGTCTTCGTGCAGACCAAAGAGGACGCCGGCGGCGAAGGCATCCCCTGCGCCGACGGTGCCAACGATGCGGTCCTGCGGCACATGGAGGCTGCCTTGGATGTGGAATTGTCCATGATGTCCGAGCGCGCAGGCGCCTTCGGGGAAGTGGACGATGACCCACTCGCCGACGCCGGAAGCGAGGAGTTGGCGGGAGGCGGATTCGATCGCCGGCAGGCAAAGGAGGCCGCCAGGCTTGGTGGGGATGCCAGTCGTCCGT
>JBIKUM010000268.1:0-4249 GCA_044347585.1 Terrimicrobiaceae bacterium | reverse complement strand
ACGAGGAGTGGCTCACCGGGAAAACCTACCTCAACATGAACCCTGCTGACCTACCCCAAAATTAACCGCTAACTTTTACAGAATAAAAATTGCGCCGCCTGGCAGCAGTGGTCCACTGCTCAAATGAAGAAGCCTCCAGGCGAATTATGGCATGTGCTGATGTGTTTCCAGAGAGCGTGATTGATACAATGGGTAGAGACAGTTGCTTGAGAATGGAAAGCCACAAACCGATCTCCATCAAGTCGGACTCGACCAAGACATGCCGGAATGAAGTCGTATTTTCCGTGCTGCGGCGTGTTCGTTTTTGCAAGCGTTCCGCCCACTGCATTTCACCGCTCACTGGATTCAAAAGAAACCAAGCGCCGTCTCTGTTTCTGCGGACGATTGAGTCTAACTTTTCATCAGGCGTGTTGTGGCTCCATACAAGCTGTCCTTGGCTTCTTTCCTGCGTGAAGAGGATCGTCTTCTCATTCGGTTGGAAAAGGGCGCGCAGGGCTGTTCCTGAGCTTGCACGGGCCGGGTCGATTGGGCTTCGAGAAATGAAATCTTCAATAGGGGTCGGCCCATTTCTTATAAGATAGGCTACAAGGGCCTCATCGCGGGGCATGTCACGACGGAAGCTGGGTCTTGGAGCCGTCAAGCCATCGACCTCGGATCGCACCGAGCGGATGGTATTCTCAATCTCTCGCGGCTGCGGCGCTCGGGACAGCCAATATGAGACCCATTCGTCTATGTATGAGTCATCATGTCCCGCCCTTACGAAGATATGTATGACTTTATACATCCAACGATGACAACCCCCGCCGGAGGGTGGGCATGGCGGTATTTCCAATAATTCAGGTGATAGGTGTTCAGGATTCATAAGATAATCTCAAATTCGTGCTTGAGAGAGACACTCGCAGGCGCTTTTTCAACAGACTTCCGATGTGAGCTAGACAGACATCCACCCACTCCCCCTAAAGGGGGAGGAGTGTCTGTGTCTCTGCTCTATTGCTGGTTCGAGAGACAATCTCGAAAAAAGAGTGAAAAAGTCTCCTTGCAGGTGTCTCTTCTCACCGCATTTTAGTCTTTGAATTCTTCAAGCTCCACAGAGGCAACCACCCCTCCGCTCACATTGAGATTACCGAAACTTACCTTCGTGCCTCCCACTCGAACCAACTTGGTGGGTTTTTGTGGGCTCTTGTCCACAATGGCATCGGGAAGTGGAGGTGTATCAGAGCGTCGAATAACCCTCTGCTGATTTGTTCCAGGTCTCGGAAGTCTGTCCTCAGCAAGACTTCCATCAAATATCAACTTCGATAATAAGTTGTTTGCGGTATTTTTAGACATACCTGCTTTTTTCGCTATTTCGATGAAGGCATTTTTGGGCATTGATACTCCAAAGGGCATCAAGTTGTAGAGGGTCTCTTCAGTGTGAGCACCGCGAGGAGTCTCTTCATCAGCTTCTTCCCAACAGATACTCCCAGACGCGTGCTTGAACCATCGTTTAAACTGAACCACGGCCTCCGGGGTCTTCCAACCAATGCGGGCCCCTCGTTTGGCTGCAATGAAGCAGAATTTCCCGTCAACCTTGCAGGGATCGATGACAAGCATCGCCCTTGCCCAATTTATGATATCCGCGCTGCCAGCGCCTGCATAAGACCAGTCGGAGGCTCTGTATTGCGAGGTGTCGTTTTTGTTGTTCTTCGGCGTGTGGTGAACGAAGATTACTGCACAACTGAACTTTGTGAGTAGTGGGTTGATACCGCTGCGCAGGAATTTTGCTGCTTCAGCAGATTGTGTCAGATCGCAACCCGCAAAAGCCATGAGCGGATCAATCCGAACAATGTCAGGACGATGTTTTTCAAGGAGCGGGCGAAGCACCCCATCAATGAATCCAACGCCGGTCCTCTCCTGTTCGGAGACTATGAGGAGGTTTTGACCACACAGTCTTTCTTCCTCCTCTGATAAGCCCATGCCCGCCATAACTCCGACTACCATCTCGTGCAGGTCTCCACTGTCATTTTCCGCTTGAATGACAAGGATGCGCAGAGGCTTTGCAGGTTTGATGCCAAAAGCCTCTCTACCTATCGACCAGCAGATGTCCTGTTGCATTGACGAGGTGGATTTGCCAATTCCAGTAGGGCCGACAGCGAGGGCACCTTGACCAACGCAAAGCCAGCGATCCCCGAGCAAAGTTTTTGACGGGTCAGGAGGCTCCTCCTTGAAGGACAAAACACTTTTGGCTTCGGGTGGCGGCATTTGCATCGCAGAGTTAATTTCTTTCTCTGCGGCTTGATTTTTGGCCCAGGTCTTTTGCTCTTCTTTGATTTGCTTGTTTGCTTCCTTCAAATCATCGACGATCTGGCTATAGGAGGTAGTATTTTTGTGCGGATTCATAGTGCCACCTCCGCTTGGACTTCGATTTGTTCAATATCGGAAAGCCGATACCTGACATCTCTCCCGAGCTTGAGGAATGGCAATTTGCCAGCCCTCTCGCGGCGCTTGAGTGTTTCTTTCGATACTGCCCACCGTGAGGCGAGATGCCGCCTGGAAAGCAGTTGTGGTGTTGTGTGTGTTTTAGTCATAATGGTATTTATTTTAGTATTGTGTGTTCTAGGGCGCGTTAGCTGCACGGTTATTATACCGTGGTTGCGAAAATAGACACCACGGTTATTACACCGTTCAAAAAAAATCAGAATTTTTTTCAGTGCCCCAACTTCTGCGGAGTTAGTGATGATGACTGCGCGTGGTTTTCTTAATTCGGCCTGTTGGTTTTTTGTTTGATTTCAGTGCTTTCTGTGACATTTCACCCAAAAGCCATCCCCCCACATTTACAACAGGCTTTGTTTTTAAATCCGAGTAGTGAGCAGCAGTGGTAGCGACATTGCTATGTCTCAATACCCGCGATGCCGCATAAATTCCATGTTCTGCTGTGACCAATGCGCCAAGTTCCTTACGCAGCTCGTGGAGAGGCTTTCGTGCCGTCACCCCGTGCTCGCGGAGCCAATCTGTGAGACTGTCGAAGACGACTCCTGCACGGTAGTTCTGCCCCCATTTCTTAGGTCCACTTGCAGCGCCGTCTCCATCAATCACAAAATGCCCTTTCTTTTTCGCATGGAAGCCACGCAGGATCGCGACGGTGTTTTCATCAATTGAAACCTCGTCGCGGGAATCTGCCGTCTTGAGGCTTGCAGAATCCGTGGATTCGACTCGGATCAGTTGACGATGGAAGTCCACCTGATGCCATTGCAGGGAGTCGATCTCTCCCTTCCGCAGTCCCGCCGATAAGGCAAGGAGCATGGCAAGGAATGCGGCAGGATCGCTCTTCGCAAGCTCCCTGTGCGCTTCTTGCAACAAGGCTTTCGCATTGATCCGAGAGAAGTATTTCGCACTCTGGCGCGGGAAAAACTCAACCGCATGGAACGGAATCGGATCAGGCAGTCGGAGGTCGGGCAGAAATTTGAGAATCTTCGCAGCAAACAAGCTCCGCGCCTGACGGATCGTGGAGTTGCAGGAGGTCATCCGCGAGCTTTCCTCCGCTGGCGTCTTTGCCTGCTTCGCATATTCCAGCCTCCACTTCTGCACGGCGGGAAGGGTCAAAACCTCAAGGCTCGTCGCGTCGATCTTTGCACGGTAATCCGCTGCCCCACCTTTGTGCGGCCCGAAGCGTTTCTTCGAGCGCTCCATAGCGAGGATATCGGCAACAATCTTGCGGAGGGCGCGTGAGTAGGATGTGAATGTGGATTTGTTCGCCTCGGAAACCTTGCGGGCGGCGACGATCCAATCTCCCACGGATGTCACTGGTGCGGGAAGGTCAGGATCAGATTCGTTCGTTGGGCAATGCTTAGCGAGTGTCGCATCCCATCCCATTACAAGAATGTCGCTGTATATTCCGGCGGCGATCTTCGCGGCCGCTTCCTTGTTGCCCGTTCCTGTCGAAAAGCCGCGCCTCTTACCGCCTCTCTGGAGTTGGATTGACCAATGCGGAGACTCTACTCCCAAGGAATTTTTCTTCTTTTTCAGGCGGGAAATCCAATAGTTCGCGGAGTTCTTGCCAATCCCACTCAGCTTTCTGAGTTGCACTTGCGTTGCACTTTTTCTGCGCCCATCCGAATCACTCTGACCCGAAACAAGTCGAGCGCTAGAAGTCTTTGAGTCCTTAACTAGAATGGTTTTAGATGTGTTTTCGGTAATCATTTCGGGACAATATAGCACACAATGCAACCCCCAAAATGTTTAACTCTTAATCAATTGGTTCCGGGTTCGA
>JBIKUM010000020.1:0-15590 GCA_044347585.1 Terrimicrobiaceae bacterium | reverse complement strand
CGAAGCCCTGCACGCCGTGCTCCGCGCCATGCTTCCGGCCCTTACCGCCGAGCATGTCATTCTGAACCACGCCACGGTCTCCCCCGCCGACACCCTCACCGCCGCAGAGATCGTTGCGGAAAAACACGCCACCTTTCTCGATGCCCCCTTCACCGGGAGCCGAGACGCTGCGGCCGCAGGTCAGCTTGTTTACTACATCGGCGGCGACCCGCAGGCCCTCGAGCGTGTGCGTCCGCAGCTTGAAGCCTCTTCGAAGCAGATTCTAGAAATCGGCGCCGTAGGCCAAGCCTCGGTCGTTAAAGTCGCCACCAACCTCATCTCCGCAAACGCCGTCGCATCCCTCACCGAGGCCCTGGCCCTCCTCGACCGATACGGCGTGGAACTCCACAAACTCCCCCTCGCTCTGGAAAACAACGCCGCCCGCTCCGGCGTGATCGACCTCAAGCTCCCCTGCATGCTGGGTGCCGACTTCGACCCACGCTTCTCTCTGAAAAACATGTTCAAGGATGTCCAGATCGGCCTTGCGATGGCCGAGGAAAAAGACATCGAACTCCCCGCCGCCGGCGCCTTCGCAGGCATCGCCATGGCGGGTCTCCAACGCGGCTGGGGCGACGAAGATTTCTCCGTCATTTCCCGCTTCTATGACTTTCCCGGCCAGGGCCACACGCTACCTGAAACGCCGTCGCCAAGCACCTCCGTTCAAGCAGAAGAAGCCACCCACGAACCCGCCGGACTCAAAAACCTCTGGGGACTCCTCCGCAGGAAAAAATGACCCCCTCGCCCGCGTCAGGTTTTTTCGAGGTCCAAGGCCGCGCCTGCTTCCAACTCAGCGGCCCCGACGCCACGCGCTACCTCAATGGGCAAGTGAGCATCGACATCACGCGCCTCAAGCCTCTCATCGCACGCCCCGCCTGCCTCCTCACCGCCAAAGGAAAACTCTGTGCCCTCGTGCAAATCTGGCGCGATGGAGACCATCTCCTCATCGAGTGCGACGAATCCCTCGCCGAAGCTGTCCAGGCCCGCCTCGAGCGCTATCTCATAGCGGATGATGCCCTCCTCGAGTCGGTCTCCGCTCCGTCGCCCCTGCAACACATCTTCGGCATCGAGCCGCCCGCCGGTGCCCTCTGCATCAACCGCACAGGCCTGCCCGGTTTCGACACAGCTGAAAAACCCTCCGACCTCACCGCCGCCACGCCCGCGCAGCTTGCCCTCCTCCGCATCGTCCACGGCCAACCCGCATGGGGCCTTGAAATCACGGAAGACACCCTACCGCAGGAAGCCCGCCTCGAAGACACCGCTGTCGATTTTGACAAAGGCTGCTATGTCGGCCAGGAAACCGTTTCCCGCCTCAAGAGTGTTGGCCGCGTGAACAAGCGCCTGCACGGCTTCCTTGGCACTCTGCCAACTAACATTCCCCTGCCCGTCCGCCTACATCCCCTCGGCCGGCCCGACATCACCGCAGGCCAACTCACCAGCGCCGCCCCGCATTTTGACATCGCACAAACTGCCGCCCTCGGTTATCTCAACCGCCAGTTCGAAGACCTCGAGCGGTTCGGCGTCAGCGATGAGCAAGGCCACCCGCTCGGCGAAGTCGAACGCCGCGCATTCCCGATCCTATGAAATCCTTCATCGCCCTCACGCTCGCCGCGCTCCTCTGCGCCACCACCATCCGCGCCGCCACACTCGGCCCGGATGTCGCCGTCCTGCAAATCCAGTTCCCCAAGGAAAAACAGCCGCGCCAAGTCACCATCGGGCTCTACGACGACTCCGCCCCCTACACGGTCGAGAATTTCAAAAAACTCATCACAAAAAAATTCTACAACGGCCAACGCTTCTTCCGCGTCTTCCCAGGCTCATTCATCCAAACCGGCGACCCCGCCAGTCGCCGAGGGCAAACCGACACCACCGGCACAGGCGGACCCGGCTACACACTCCCCGCCGAAATCCGCCTCAAACACGACAAAGGCGCCGTCGCCATGGCCCGCCTCCCTGACAAAATCAACCCCGCAAAAAATTCCAACGGCAGCCAATTCTATGTCTGCCTCCAGCCCCTGCCCAAGCTCAACGGCCAATACACCGTCTTCGGCACCGTCCTCGAAGGCCTCGACACTCTCGAAGAAATCAGCAAGGCCCCTACAAACAGCAACGATTTTCCCTTGCCCAAAATCACAATTAAATCCATTCTCCTCACCCCTCGCGATCAGGCCTCGCCCACAAGGTAAGCCAACCGCAGGAAAAAAAGGGTAGATACCGAAGTGGCCAAACGGGGCGGACTGTAAATCCGCTGGCTTACGCCTTCACTGGTTCGAATCCAGTTCTGCCCACCACCCTCTCCAACAGCGATTTGCGAGAGGGGAATCCCTCCAAAATTCATCAAAAACAAAAAATGGCTCATTGCCATAAGTTGCTGGAAAATGCCTCTACTAACCGGCCTGCTTGTCACTCGTTTGTCACTCGCTTGGCTCTGTCCAAAAACTCACGGTTGCCGCTAAGCAAGTAAACATAAGGCTCCCCGAGCATACACGCTCCTTGTTCCGGATTGCTCAAAAAAAATCTCACGAATTTTCTGTGAGTGACAAAAAAATTGTCACTCGCTCTCTGCCGCGTTGGTTCTCCTGCGCTGCGGCGGCGAGGTTCTTCGATTCCGACGGCGTGCAGCGCCGCTTCTGCTTGCCTGCTGGTTTGCGGGGGGCTGAGCGGCGATGCGGGAGCTTTAGCGATCCGCAGCGCCGAGCAGCCGGGTGGGTGGGGGCAATGTGGAGGAGTTTTGCTCCGACACGAGCCACCATCCCACCCCCGCACTCAACGCTTGAAGATCGGCTTTCGCATTACGACGGCGGCGCGCAGGACTTCATCAACACGGGGAGCAACCATCGCCGCCGAAACCGCAGCCCCGCGTGGCTGCTGGCCCCGCGATCCGCGCAGCGGAGTCGTAGATAAGCTCCGATAGCATCCGCGTAGTAGATAGCGCGGTGGAATTCCTCGAACCAAATCCTCCGCTATCTACTATGCTGTGCTATCGGAGAGCGGAGCCCACGGTCGAAAAAACATTCGCCGATCTCGTGCCTGCAAGGCGCGGAATGAGGCCCAGAAGAAAATTTTCAGTGGGCGGAGCGGTTTTATCGGAGACGGAGCGTAGCGGTTCGCGGGGCCATTCGTGACCATTGCGGCGGAGCCGGACGAAGATGAAGCGCGGGTGGAGCAGCTTCGCGGACACACGGCAGATCACCTTTTCAAAAAAAATCGGCGAGGATCAGAAATTCAGACATTTTCTCGCGGCAGTGTGTCGGCGGAGATGGCCATCCGGTCGGCGTCCGCAGGCACCTCAACGACCCATGGATTTTCGAAAGGCGCATCGTCGTGACAATTCCGCCGGCGGAGCCGGGACGAGTTTCAGCGGAGGCGGGCGCTTGTGGAGCAAAGCGGAGCCAGCCGGCCTCGGCGGCGCAGGGATCGCACCTCAGCGACCTTCGAGTTTTCGATGGAATAAGGGGCTGAAATTTCAAGCAAAGTTGGCAATTTAGCGAAATCCTTTGGCTCGACTCTGTATTGGGCATCAATTACGGATGGGATGCCGCAAACAATGAGCAACCCATTTTTCGATCATCCTATTCTAAATTCGCCTTACGAATATCCGTCCAGGCATTGGGAATTGGATGCCGAAGGTCAGCCAACGCAGCAAATCATTGAGACGAGGCGGAAGGCGGAGTTCATTACACCAATTCCCAAGCCTAAAAAGAGGCAAGCTTCTTCTGCCCAAGACGAAATGGTTTTTAATGAGGGAAAGGGACTTTCCACAAAAGAGCAGCAATACGACCAGACATCGATCGTCAATGAGGTGAGGGCAAATGTAAACGCTTGGCGTTCGCTTCCTCATACCCAGTGGGCTGTTACTCCTGAAACGGCAAGGCTTTTGAAACATTGGCGGGAACATAGTTTTTCAGGTGTGCGTCCGTTTTTCTGCCAAATCGAGGCTGTCGAAACCGCAATATGGCTCACAGAGGTGGCTCCGCTTTCAAAAACAGGGAAGCGTATTCTCGAACACCTCGATGCCGCAAACAGAGACGCCAATCCTGAACTCAATCGCCTTGCCCTTAAGCTGGCAACAGGTGCCGGGAAGACGACTGTCATGGCCATGCTCATTGCATGGCAAACGATTAACGCCGTCCGCCGCCCAGGAAGCCGCCATTTTACACGCGGATTTCTCATCGCCGCGCCAGACCTCACCATACGAGATCGTCTGCGAGTCCTTCAACCCAATGACCCGGACAGCTACTATTCGCACCGAGAGATCGTCCCTCAAGACATGCTCGAGGACATAAACAAGGCCAAGATCGTCATTACGAACTACCATGCCTTCAAGCTCCGAGAGCGCCTTGAAATCTCATCCGGCGGGCGCGCTTTGTTGAAGGGTCGCACTGGGGAATCCCTTCCTACCACAGAGACGGAGGGCCAGATGATCCAGCGAGTCATGCCAGATCTCATGGGGCTGAAAAATGTGATGGTGCTGAATGATGAGGCGCACCACTGCTATCGCGAAAAACCCGCCGAGCAAGATGACGATGCGCTCAAGGGCGACGACAAAAAAGAAGCGGAGAAAAACAACGCTGCCGCTCGCTTGTGGATTTCAGGTATCGAGGCGGTGAATCGCAAACTCGGCGTGGCCCGCGTTATAGACCTTTCCGCCACTCCTTTCTTCCTGCGAGGTTCAGGCTATGCCGAAGGCACGCTCTTCCCGTGGACGATGAGTGACTTTTCGCTCATGGATGCGATCGAGTGCGGCATTGTGAAGCTGCCCCGCGTGCCAGTGGCACAAAACATCCCTGGCGATGAGTTGCCAGTTTACCGCAACCTCTGGGAGAATATCCGCAAGGAGATGCCAAAATCCGGCCGAGGCAAGGGCGGCGACCTTGATCCCCTGAAGCTGCCCACCCGCCTGCAGACTGCGATTCAGGCGCTTTACGGGCACTATGAGAAGACCCACCAACTCTGGCAGGAAAGCGGAATCAGTGTCCCTCCATGCTTCATCATTGTTTGTCAGAACACGGCCATCTCAAAGCTCGTTTACGACTATGTTTCCGGCTTTTTCCGTAAACAAGAGGACGGCAACTCGGCCCTTGAAAATGGCCGCCTGCCACTCTTTCGGAACTTCGATGAAACCACCGGAAACCCTCTGCCGAGGCCGAATACTCTCCTAATTGATTCCGAGCAACTGGAGGCGGGAGATGCACTCGATGAGGGATTTCGAGCCATGGCTGCCGACGAGATCGCCCGCTTTCGCCGCGAGATTATCGAGCGCACCGGCGATGCCAAAGCAGCTGAGAATATTACCGACCAGGAACTTCTCCGCGAAGTCATGAACACGGTCGGGAAGAAGGACCAGCTTGGAGCCAGCATCCGCTGCGTCGTCTCCGTTTCCATGCTTACCGAGGGCTGGGATGCAAACAATGTCACACACATACTCGGCATCCGCGCTTTCGGCACACAGCTTCTTTGCGAGCAGGTCATCGGGCGCGCTCTGCGTCGCCAGTCCTACGACCTGAACGAGGAAGGCCTCTTCAATGCCGAATACGCGGATATTTTTGGCATCCCTTTCGACTTCACCGCCAAACCTGTCATTGCCCCACCCGCACCACCGCGAGAGACGGTGCCTGTGAAAGCCGTCCGTCCCGACCGCGACCACTTGGAAATCCGTTTCCCCCGTGTCGAGGGCTACCGCGTCGAGTTACCCGAGGAGCGCCTCACAGCCAAATTCAACGAAGACTCCATTCTCGAACTCACGCCCGATCTGGTCGGGCCATCGATTACGCGGAACTCCGGCATCATCGGCGAAGGAGTGGACATGAATCTCAAGCACCTGGGCGACATACGCCCCTCCACGCTTCTCTTCCATATTGCTCGCCAGCTGCTTTACACCAAATGGAGAGACCCCGGAGAGGACCCCAAGTTGCATCTTTTCGGGCAGCTCAAGAGCATAACCCGCCAGTGGCTCGACACCTGCCTTGTCTGCAAAGGCGAGACCTATCCTGGCCTTCTTCTCTACGAGGCCCTCGCAGACATGGCTTGCAACAAGATCACCGCAGGCATCACCCGTGCTCTCGAAGGCACACGGCCCATCAAGGCCCTGCTCGATCCCTACAACCCCGAAGGCACCACCGCCCATGTGCGGTTCAACACCTCGCGCCCTTAGCGCTGGGAGACATCTGGCCCGCCGCCCAAGAACCATGTGAACTGGGTCATCTACGACAGTGATTGGGAAGCCGAGTTCTGCCGCGTTGCGGAATCTCACCCTCAAGTCGTCGCCTACACAAAAAACCACAACCTCGGCTTCGAGGTGCCCTATCGCTACGGTTCCGAGACTCGCACCTACCTGCCGGATTTCATTCTCCTCGTGGACGACGGCCACGGGCCCGACGACCTGCTTCAACTCATCGTCGAGATCAAAGGCTACCGCCGTGAAGACGCCAAAGAAAAGCGCGCCACCATGGAGGCCTACTGGATCCCGGGAGTTAATAACCTCAAGACCCATGGCCGATGGGCCTTCGCAGAGTTCGGCGACATCTACACATTGGAGCCGGACCTCACAGCAAAAGTCCGAAGCGAGTTCGACAAGATTCTCGGCGGATATCCGAAGGAGGATGCCGCGTGAGAGCCCCCCGCCCGTCCCAGCCCGCTTTCACTCTGCCTCCGAGTTTCGCATCCGCCACGCATTTTCATGGCTTGACGATCACCGGTTCCTCGACCACTTTTTCCGCATCATCCCTCCGAGTAGCTTCGGCGAAAGGACGCGGGGCCGTTGCCGCAAGGCGCGGCCCCTGCTTTTTTTTATGAAGACCATCCTCTACATCGATGGCTTCAATTTCTACTACGGCGCCTCGCGCCGATTCGGCATCCGCTGGGTTGATCCCAGCGCCGTAGCCAAGGCACTCCTCCCCGACCACGAGATTCTGCGAATCCGCTATTTCTCCGCCCTCATCAAGCCCGACCCCATGGACCCCGACAAATCCACGCGCCAGCACACCTATCTTCGCGCCCTCCGCACCTTGCCCGAAGTCGATATTCAGCTCGGAGCCTTCCTACAGAGTGTGAAACAAATGCCCCTCTTTCCCTTGGAGACACCCACAGTGAAGGTCGATGTCCTCAAGACGGAAGAAAAAGGCTCCGATGTGAACCTCGCTGTCGCCATGCTCCTCGATGCCTTCGACGATGCCATGGAGTGCGCCGTCGTCCTCTCCAACGACTCCGACCTCCTCGCCCCCATCCGCATCGTCCGCCAACGATTCAAAAAAACCGTAGGCCTCATCAACCCCCAGAAGCGCCTCAGCTACGCCCTCCAGCCCGAAGTCGATTTCTACAAACAAATCCGCCGGGGCGTCCTCGAGGTCTCACAATTTTCCAACCCTCTCACCGACGCCCAAGGCACCTTTCACAAGCCGCCCACCTGGTAAAGACCACCGCCATGCCCAAGAAACCATCCGCCTCCAAGACCATCGAGACCCTCACCCACTTCGACGAGAAGCGGAAAAACATTCCCACCGCCGAGCACCAGGCCGTCCTCGACGAGGAGCAGAAAAAACCACGCCAGATCCGCTACCCGCGCAATACCGACCTCGACCCCCAACTCGTCTGGCGCGGCAAGGATGAGCAGGACTGGAGCGACCTCGTCGTCCACGCCCCGCCCCTCTACATCCAGGAAAAAATCCACCCCAAGGCCCTCGTGGACGACCTCCTCCGCCAGTCGAAGGCCGCCGCCCCCGTCGCCCAATTCGACCTCTTCCACGACTTCAACGGCATCCCCCACGGCGCCGAAAAAACCGACTTCTACCAGCACGACCAGAATTGGACGAACCGCATGCTCCTCGGCGACTCCCTCCAGGTCATGGCCAGCCTCGCCGAACGCGAGGGCCTGCGCGGCAAGGTGCAGTGCATCTACTTCGACCCGCCCTACGGCATCAAATTCAACAGCAACTTCCAATGGTCCACCACCAGCCGCGATGTGAAGGACGGCAAGACCGACCACATCACCCGCGAACCCGAACAGGTCAAAGCCTTCCGCGACACCTGGCGCGATGGGATTCACAGCTATCTGACCTACTTGCGGGATCGGTTAACCGTGGCTCGGGATCTCCTCACGGAATCGGGGTCGATTTTCGTGCAGATTGGGGATGAAAATGTTCATCGAGTTCGGGCGGTGATGGATGAGGTGTATGGGGAGGATAACTGCGTTGCACTTATTGCCTACGCAAAAACGACTGGTTTTTCAGGAAAACAGCTCTCATCCGTAACGGATTACATCATTTGGTATTCAAAAAACATCGATACCCTAAAATTCAGGCCTCTGAATGTAGAGAAAAGCGGGTTTGGGGAAGGGAAATCGAAATACAGACCGGCTAATACAATTTCTGCACTGAAAAATTCAGCCTTTGACCTAACTCGAGAAGCGGTCTCCGATCAACTAACTTCGCAAGGCGCTTCAGCAAATAGCGAACAGGCATTCATTTTTCAGAATAAGCAATGGACTCCACCCAGCGGTTTACATTGGAAAACCACCGTTCTTGGAATGGCGAGACTGGCTCGTGCAGGACGAATAATGGTTGAAGGTAATTCAGTTCGTTACGCCAGATTTTATGACGACTTCGCAGTGCAACCCCGAGTCAATGTGTGGATGGATATTGGCGGAATCCAAAGTCGATCAGACCCTAAGGTTTATGTCGTTCAAACCGCTACAGAAGCAGTTCAACGCTGCATCCTCATGGCAACCGACCCCGGAGACCTCGTGCTCGACCCGACCTGCGGTTCCGGCACCACCGCCACCGTCGCCGAGCAATGGGGCCGCCGCTGGATCACGATCGATACCTCCCGCGTCGCGTTGGCATTGGCCCGCGCCCGCATTATGGGAGCGAGGTATCCCTTTTACCTTCTCGCCGATTCCCGCGACGGCCAGCTCAAGGACGCCGAGGTCACCCGCACCGCGCCGAGCAGCCAGGCCGTCCACGGCAACATTCGCCACGGCTTCGTCTATGAGCGAGTGCCGCACATCACGCTCAAATCCATCGCCAACAACGCCGAGATCGATGTCACTTGGGACAAGTGGCAGGAAACGCTGGAGCCACTTCGGGACAAGCTGAACGCCGCTCTCAACACAAGTTGGCAAGAGTGGGAGATTCCCCGCGAAGCCGAATCCAACTGGCCCGATGCGACCAAGGTGCTGCACTCGGATTGGTGGGAAGCCCGCATTTCCCGCCAGAAGGAAATCGACGCCAGCATCGCTGCGAAGTCTAAAGACGATGCAGAACGCCTCTACGACAAGCCCTACGAGGACAAAAAGAAAGTCCGCGTGGCAGGTCCCTTCACCGTCGAGAGCCTCAGCCCCCACCGCGTCCTTGGTGTGGATGAAGACGACGGCCTCATCGACCCACTCCGCATGCAGGAGGCATCGCCCGTCTCCGGCATGAGAACATTCGAGCACATGATCCTCGAAAACCTCAAAGCCGCCGGAGTCCAGCAAGCCCACAAGGAAGACCGCATCCAGTTCCTCTCTCTCGGCGGCTGGCCCGGCGAATTCATCTGCGCCGAAGGGCGATACATGGAAGGCGACACCGAGCGCCGCGCCGGTATCTTCATCGGCCCCGAGTTCGGCACCGTAACCCGTCCAGACCTCGTGGACGCTGCCCGCGAAGCAGGCGACGCAGGCTTCGATGTCCTCATCGCCTGCGCCTTCAACTACGAGGCCCACGCCGGAGAATTCCACAAACTCGGCCGCATCCCCGTGCTCAAAGCCCGCATGAACGCCGACCTCCACATGGCCGACGACCTCAAGACCACCGGCAAAGGCAACCTCTTCGTCATCTTCGGCGAGCCCGACATCGAACTCCTCCCCGATTCCAGCGACCGCCTGCGCGTCAAGGTAAACGGCGTCGATGTCTTCGATCCCTCCACCGGCGAAGTCCGCAGCGACAGCGCCGAAGGCATCGCCTGCTGGTTCCTCGACACCGACTACAACGGCGAGAGCTTCTTCGTCCGCCACGCCTACTTCCTCGGCCAAAACGACCCCTACACCTCGCTCAAAACCACCCTCAAAGCCGAAATCGACCCCGAAGCCTGGTCCACACTCCACAGCGACACCTCCCGCCCCTTCGACAAACCCAAAACCGGCCGCATCGCCGTCAAAGTCATCAACCACCTCGGCGACGAAGTGATGAAGGTGTTTAAGGTGTGAGTAAAAAATTGTTACCCGAACACAACAAAATGTTGTATTGATTCCACAACATTCAAATCACATGAAAACTCCACACGAGAACTTCGCCGCATTTTTTCAGGCACTTCGAAAAGAAAATCGCATCACCCTGCGAGCCTTCTGTGAACTGGCCGATGCCGACCCCGGCAACATCAGCCGCATGGAGCGCCGAGCCATTCCTCCGCCGCAAGACCGGGAAATCCTTTGCCGCTATGCCAAGGCTCTCAATCTGCGGGACGGCAGCGACGAATGGTATTTGTTTTTCGACCTGGCTGCTGCGGATCGTGGCATCATTCCTCAAGACATCATGGACGATGCGGAACTGGTCAAAGAACTCCCTGCATTCTTCCGAACCCTGCGAGGCCAGAGGCCCACCGAAACGGAGATGCGCAAAGTGGTGGAAAAAATCCGCGCCAGCTGACCCATGGCATCATCTGCGCGCCATTTCAAAGCCCCATTTCTCAGCAAGGAGACATGCTGGGCAGCGGCGGATCAATTCCGGCAGCGGTATTGCCCACAGAATGAAATACCGGTCGATGTGCTTGCCTTGGTGGAGTTCGAACTCGATCTGGAAATCCGGACAATCACGGGTTTGAAAGAGGATGCGGATGTGGATGCTCTTTTGCTGGGAGATTGGAAGACACTGATTCTCGACCAACAGCAGTTTCTTGATGATCGATTCACGAACCGCCTGCGCTTCAGTATAGCCCACGAGTTGGGCCATTTTGCCCTGCACAAAGAGGTCTTTCAGAGCATCCCAAGGGCAAGTGCCGATGAGTGGATTTCGTTCATGCTGGAGATGCCGGAGAAAGAATACGGATTGCTCGAATTTCATGCTAACGAGTTCGCCGGCCGCTTATTGGTTCCCTTCGAAAATCTCAAAACGCAATTTACCAGCGTGCTTGATGAATTGGAATCCACCGGGTTCAAACGCCAGCAACTCTCCGACGAGCATATTTCCTATCTTTGCGTGCCCCTGGCGAAACACTTTGCTGTGTCCCAGGAAGTGATCGAGCGCAGACTCATCAAGGAAAGGCTGTGGCCATTGGCGTAATGCAATTCCTCATCGCCGATTCCTTCACGGACAGCC
Source organism: Terrimicrobiaceae bacterium (assembly GCA_044347585.1). Lineage (GTDB taxonomy): Bacteria > Verrucomicrobiota > Verrucomicrobiia > Chthoniobacterales > Terrimicrobiaceae > UBA967. Next base: position 4,263 of record JBIKUM010000020.1, on the reverse strand, counting down.
TCTCCCGCCTGAACGGCGACGAGCAGAAGGCGGTTAAGACCACGGCCTTCGACCTCCAGGTGAACCCGGCGAATCCGGGCATGAGCTTCCACCGCCTCGACAAGGCGAGGGATAAAAACTTCTGGTCTGTGCGGGCGAGCTCGGACATCCGGATCATTGTCCACAAAACCTCCGGCAGCCTCCTGCTCTGCTATGTGGACCACCACGACGACGCCTACTCTTGGGCGGAGAGGCGAAAACTCGAAACCCATCCCACCACCGGCGCTGCGCAGATCGTGGAGATTCGCGAGACGGTCAAAGAAATCGTCATCCCGAGCTATATCCAATCCGAGGAGCCTGAAAAAGCTCCCGCGCCACCGCTATTCCGCGCCGAGTCCGATGAGAGCCTGCTCAAATACGGAGTGCCGCCCGAGTGGCTCGACGATGTGCGAGCACTCACCGACGAGGATGCCCTGCTGACCCTCGCCGAGAGGCTCCCCACCGAAGCCGCCGAGGCGCTGCTCGAACTCGCCACCGGCGGCAAGCCTGCAATCCCCGAAGCAGCCAAGGAAACAAGCCCCTTCGAGCATCCCGACGCCAAACGCCGCTTCCGCATTGTCCAAAATGCCGACGAACTCCAGCAGGCCCTCGACTACCCGTGGGAAAAATGGACCGTCTTCCTCCACCCCGGCCAGCGCGAATGGGTCGAGCGCAACTACAACGGCCCCGCCCGCATCACAGGCTCCGCAGGCACAGGGAAAACCGTTGTCGCCTTGCACCGTGCCGCACACCTTGCTCGCACCAAACCCGAGGCCCGAATTTTCCTCGCCACATTCTCCGAAACGCTCGCCAGTGCCTTGAAAACCAAGCTCCGCCGCCTCTTGGGAGCCGAGCCAAGGCTCGCCGAGCGCATCGATGTCCACTCCATGACCTCGCTGGGTCTGCGACTTCACAAAACCCTCCTCGGCCCCGCCAAAATCCTCCCTGCTGCCGAGGTGAACGCCCGCCTTCAAAAAGCGGCATCGGGTTTCCCCGCCCAATTCACGCCAAATTTTCTCCGGACCGAGTGGGAACAAGTGGTCGATGCGTGGCAAATCGAAAGCTGGGAAGGCTACCGCGATGTGGCTCGACTGGGTCGCAAAACCCGGCTCCCCGAAGCACGCCGCCAAGCCCTCTGGCAAATCTTCGCCGCCCTCCGCGAAGAACTCGCCGCCGAAAATCTGGTAACAGAGTCAGCCGTCTTCACACGGCTTGCGGAATATATCGCCCAAGCCCCCCAGCCGCCGTTTGAGCATGCGATCATTGATGAAGCCCAAGACCTGAGTGTCGCGCAGTTGCGATTCTTCGCCGCGCTCGGCGGCAACCGCCCCACCGCCCTCTTCTTCGCTGGTGATGTCGGGCAACGCATCTTTCAACAGCCCTTCTCTTGGAAGGCGCTTGGCGTGGACATTCGAGGCCGATCGAGAACCCTCCGGGTCAACTACCGCACCTCGCACCAAATCCGCTCCCATGCCGACCGACTCCTCGGCCCCGAAATCACCGACGCCGACGGGAATGTGGAAGCCAGAAACCACACCATCAGCGCCTTCAACGGCGTGCCGCCCGAAATCTCCATGCACGCCGACATGGAAGACGAGGAAAGGCACATTACCGAGTGGATTCAAAGCCACCTCGCCGCCGGAGCACTACCCCACGAAATCGGCATCTTCGTCCGCTCCACAAACGAAATTCCCCGAGCCCAGCGCGCCGTCCAAAAAGCCAATACCCCCTCAAATGTTTTGGACGACCATATCGAAACCACCAACGGCCATGTCTCGATCGGCACCATGCACCTCGCCAAAGGTCTCGAATTCCGCTGCGTGGCCGTGATGGCCTGCGACGAGGAAATCCTGCCGCTTCAAGAGCGGATTGCTGCGGTCGGCGATAATGCAGACCTCCAGGAAATCCACGACACCGAACGCCACCTGCTCTATGTCGCCTGCACCCGAGCAAGAGATCACCTTCTGATCACTGGCCTTGAGCCAGGATCAGAGTTTCTCGACGACCTGCATCCGTAAAACAGCACGCTCTCGTTTCCAACCACCCCCCAAAACGGTCTGCAGCCCGTTTCCAAGGATCAGAGGGAAGAGAGCGTTTCGTTTCCAAAAACGCCCTTCGTTTCCTCTCGTTTCCCCGCCTATACTGGCACACCGGAAACGAGAATATATTTTCTGGTTTTCACAGCCAGCCAGCCGGCCTCTTGAGCCTTCTTCGCGAGCTTCGAAACGGTGGAAGCCGATGTGTCCATAACCTCTGCAATCGAACTTGCCGTGTTGTAGCCACACTCTCGGGGTGATAAATCAGACGCATCCGACAGCACGTCGCGCAGCCCGCATCACCTCTTCGTGGGTGCGACCCTGCACCACACCGGATGAAAGCTCCTCATCACGCCGAATAGCCTCCGCCAAAGCCTCACGATCTTTTGATGCCTCCAGACCCGCATCGATGCTCTGCCAAAGGGCTTGGGCAAGAGACACTCGTTCGGAAATCGGCAGCGCCATGGCTTCGATGGTAAGCTGTTGAAAGGACATATCAGAAACCTAACCTTTCAAGACACTTCGGTCAAACAAACGCGATTGAGGAATTGGGCCGAAGCGGTTTTGTCGGAGATACAACGACCCTCGGATTTACGAACAAGCGCGACGGGGGATCCCCTTGGAATGGAGTTTTGCAACCGCTGGAGTAGGTGGACTACAATCCGGACGCAATCGTCGCGGCGGGATACCGCTCCGCATCTATGCCTGCTCGATAACAGACGCCGCCCATGCGGGAATTCTCCTCGCCCGGTGTTGAACACACGACGCATCATCATTGGTGTATTTGCTCCCCGCGTGATTGGTGGTAAACGGAGCCATGGATTTTATCGATCTCAAGACCCAGTATCTCAAATTCAAGCCCGCCATCCACGAAGCGATCGACCGCGTTCTTGAGCACGGACGCTTCATTATGGGACCCGAGGTCGAGGCGCTGGAAACCACCCTTGCCGATTATGTGGGCTGTCGTCATGCCATCACGGTGGCCAGCGGCACGGACAGCCTGGAAATCGCTCTGCGCGCGCTGGAGATCGGCCCCGGCGATGAAGTGATCACAGTTCCCTTCACCTGGATCAGCACGGCGGAGGTCATTGCGCAGGTCGGCGCAAAGCCGGTGTTCGTGGACATCGATCCCTTGGATTTCAATATCGCTGTCGAGCAAATTGAGGCGGCCATCACACCCGCCACGAAAGCGCTTTTGCCTGTGAGCCTCTTTGGCCAGATGCCGGACTACGATGCCATCAATGCCATCGCATCGAAGCATGGCATCACCGTCATCGAAGATGCCGCGCAGAGTTTCGGCGCCACGCGACACGGAGTGAAAAGCTGCAATGTCACGGAGATTGCCAGCACGAGCTTCTACCCCGCCAAGCCGCTCGGATGCTACGGCGAGGGCGGTGCGCTTTTTACAAACGACGACGATCTCGCCGTGAAAATGAAAGCCATCCGCACGCATGGCGGCATTCGTCGCCACTACCACGACCTCGTTGGAATGAACGGCCGTTTCGACACGCTGCAGGCAGCCATCATGCTCGCCAAGTGGTCTGGGTTTGAAGCCGAAGTCGAGGCTCGCAACCGCATTGGTGCCCGCTACTCCGAAAAGCTCCGCGATGTCTGCGCGACTCCCGTCATCCGTGATGGGAACACCCATGTTTACGCCCAATACACAATCCGCGTGCCAGACCGTGAAGCCCTCGCCGAAAAACTCAAAACGCTCGGAATCCCCACCGCCGTTTACTACCCGAAGTGCCTCCATGAGCAACCGGTCTTCGCTCCGCTCGGCTACAAATACGGCGACTTCCCCGAAGCCGAATCCGCCTCCCGCGAAGTCCTTAGCCTTCCGCTCAATCCCTACCTGACCGAAGAAGACCAAGACCGCATCATCGCCGCCGTCAGGCAGGCTTTGAGGGGTTGAAGTATCGCCTGAAAAAAGAAACCCCGGACCCTACACCGTCGCAAAGGACGAGAGAAGGGCACCCGGGGTGCACTCGGGCAACCTATGAGGTTCCGGGATATTGCTCAAACCAATTCCCATCCCAAAGATCGGATCACACCGGCATGAAAAACCAGAGCGCGCATTGTCGCTAACCTAACTTCCCTCTAAATTTTTTGTAATCCATTGTAATTCAACAAAATTGCCTATAAATGTAGCAAGTAATTTTTACTATTTTTCTGTTTTTTATACTTGACACCATGTTTTTATTTGGTATTT
>JBIKUM010000576.1:0-3354 GCA_044347585.1 Terrimicrobiaceae bacterium | reverse complement strand
TTGCCTGCCTCGACTTAGATCAGGGCGGCGAGCTTGCCAAGCAGCTTCGGGCGCACTACAGCCGGTGGATGACAGGGCTGCTTCGGTGTAACCTCAACAGCGATCTGTCCTTACTAGAAAAAATCGAACATGAAGTGAAAGAAATTTTGTCGGCTTGGCGAGAGCTAAAACAAATCCAGACGAAGACTGTTCGCTAGGTGCCCGCTGTGTGGCAGACTCCATTTAAATCGTGTTGACTTAAAGGGTTCGCTGATGAATACGATCCCAACCGTGGGTCCTGACACGGCGGTCGCCCCTAGAACTGGTTCGGGAAGTCCGCAGACCCCGTCGCAACAGCGTGCTGATGCCGCGCCGACGGTTATTGCCGATAGCGGTGCGGCGAGCGCTGATCCTGGTGTACTGCTCAAGCTCACGCCACCGGTCGACCCAAGACAGGGCAACAGCTCGGTGATGGCAGAAGCGGGGGGGCTGCCATCAACCGAGGCGCTTGCAAAAGCGCTGATACAGATTGCAACGCCTGCCATTGAGGGATCAACGGAGCAAGCAGACCTTGCCGTTGCCAAGCGTATCAACGATGCCTTTGCATCGTTGCCAATCGATGTTCAGGAGGCCATAAAGCAGGCCTCTTCGCCCGCAATCGCGCATTTGTTGCGACTTGCAGCACTAACCTTGCCGGGAATAAGGGATGCCCCGGCGCAGCTCCCAGGCACACAACGTCCTCTGGCTGCCTCGGCGCAAGAAGCCGTTAGCGTGCTGCACCAAACGCTGCAAAGCGCCGCACCATTTCAGTTAGCGCAGATGCTGCGCGAGGCCTTAGCGACTCCAATCAACGGACAAGCTGATTACGCGCGTTCCTTACTCAGTCAGCTGCGGACGTTGACGAGCCCAACGCCTCAGGGAATTCCCGCAAAAGAGATCCTGACCAACACCGTGTTACCCAACACTTATACAGACCCAAACGGGCTCGGTTCTTTGTTGGATCAATTACTTGATGCGTCGCGCAACGAACCAAGTGCAAGTTTTGAGCGGCTCTTGCCGGGTGGAAGCTTGCCCAGCGATGCGAGTCGGCCAAGAGCTTCTTTACAGGGGCCGTTGTCAGGTGCACCAGATGACATTGGCCCGCAGCAATTTGTACCGTTGGAGCCTGCGGAGGCTGCCTCGTCAAAGCCAGCCAGTCAACTTGTTGTGCAAACGCCACAGCAAGGCGAACAGGCACTGCGTGATGGACTTAAGATTTTAATGGATGGACGATTAATCTGGCACGGGCTCTTTACGCCCGATGTTCCGATGGCCATGGAGCGAAGCGATGCTTGGCGCGCTGATCGTGACTCACCAGGCGGCATGCAAAAAGGTACCTCACTTCGGTTTCGCTTTGACCTTCCGAGCCTTGGTAGCGTCGAGTTATGGGCGGTTTCATTTGGCGCCAACGTGTCTGCCCGTATCCAAGTAGACCCAACCTTAGCGAGCAAGGTAGCCCACGCGTTACCCCACCTTCATGCTCGGTTGAAGGACCGGGGACTTGGGGGCACTCAGGTTGCTGTGGAGACCTATTAACATGCCACCTCGGGATCGATTTTATAGCAAACCGCCCCCTCCCAGTAGCCAACACCCTCAGGCTGTGGCGCTTGCCTATGAAACTCATGCAGTCGCTCCCCGCATCCTTGCAAAGGGGGAGGGGCTTATGGCCGAGGCGATACTCGCGCGCGCTAAGTCCATGGGTATTCCGCTTCGAGCAGAACCCGAACTTGTTCACTTACTTATGAAGCTCGACCTTGACACTTACGTACCACCTATTCTTTATCAGGCCGTTGCAGAAATCTTGGTATGGGCTTACGAGGTCGACGGCAGCTTAGAAACAAAAAAGTAAAAGCCAATCAACACATCTCTTGGTGTGACTCAATGCGCCTGGTAAGTGGCGCAACTAGACCTGCAAATTCATCACCTCACGGTAACTCTCTACGAGCCTGTTGCGCACCTGAACCATCCCTTGCATGGCAAGGGATGCCTTCTGGATTGAAATCATGACGTCTTCAAGAGAGACCTTGTCGTCGCCAAGTTGATACGCTTGAGCCTTGCTTTGCGCTGCCTGCTGCGCATCAGACACGCCGCGAACAGCATCTTTTAGCACTTCATGGAAATCAAGTCGTTGCCCATCACTTACCCCGGACTGTTCAACATTGAAACCGCGCCCTGCACCTGAAAGCGTGTCAAGACGGGCTCCTGGGGAGGCTTGCGATTGCTCGTGCAACGTACGTGCCCGCGCTACAAGATCTTGCATCCGAGCGAGCACATCTTCAGGGGAAAGTACATTTATTGACGAAATCCGATCCATATCAAAGTGTCGCTGACTTTTGAGCGACTGTCAAATACGAATGTTAAATACGCTTGCTAGCCAAGCGCGCAGTGCGAAGGCGCCAAAGACTACAGCGCGATAAGATGAAAAAAGCCACTAATACGTCGACCGCTAAACTTTGAAGGGCTGATCGCCGTAATCCATCTTAGCGAAGTGCGTCTAGGGTTAATAAAGCTAGACCAAACAGTTCACGGGGTGTTCAGCATAAGGATCCGTTTGTTTAGTCTGGAATAGGTCACTAGTTTTTAAATGAGTTCAAGTTTTCAATGAGTTCAAGTCTAGTGCGAAAGACTGAGGCGGTCTTACTGTTGGGGCGTTATCATCGCGTGATGGAATTTAATTTGGCGCCCAGCTTCTGGGTGTCGTTCGAACCTGGTGGAGTATGAGATGAGCGGCGTGAATTTCCTTGACCCTAGATATATTTCGCAATCTGACTGGACGCAGCAGGTTGTCGATATCACCACGCAACAAATGAGCGAATTGACCGCAGCGCAGCTCATTCTCCTGTCGACCAGCCAGGTGCAGTATCTTGAGCCTGACGATATTGCGGCTATAACGACGGCTGCCGTCTCGAACCTCCAGGGCTATCACGTCGCGGCAATGAATACCGCCCAAGTGGTAGCTATCACCCCAGCTAACTTTGCCTATCTTGGCTTTGACGCGGTGGGAAATCTCTCGACGGATGCGATCGTTGCGCTTAACTCCCAGCAGGTTCAAAACCTCAACGGCGCAAATATTATTGCGTTGTCTACAGCACAAGTTAGCGCATTTACAAGCGATCAAATAGCATTCATCGACATTGACGATTTGGTGGCGCTCAATGAGACGCTGGCTGGTCTTTCTGCCGCAGCGGCGCCGGCTCTCACGTCATCCCAAATTGCAGGGCTGAGGAACTACAACGTTTCAAACTTGTCTACCGATGCCTTGGCGGCATTGACGACCTCGCAGGTTATTGAATTTACGCCAACAAACATCATTGGCCTCACCTCCTCCCAGGTTGC
>JBIKUM010000077.1:0-9882 GCA_044347585.1 Terrimicrobiaceae bacterium | reverse complement strand
CCATGGGGAGAGCACCCCCGGGGATGAAAATTCCGTTAAAGCCGTTTGAGAGACTGCCGATGATAGAGGAACTCCCTTATGATCGACTCCTCCTCTCAAATGAATTTTCTGGCTGCGGAAGGCTACCTTGAACTCGGAATGCTCGAGGATGCGATGCAGGAATACGAACGCCTCTCAGCCCGAACCAAACAGAGCGTGGAGGGACTGGCGCTGTTAATGGAAATACACCGTGCGGCGGGAAATGCCGACGAGCTGGAATTTGTTGCGGAGCAGCTTTGCATCATCGACCCCGACAATGTGGATCGGTGGATTGATCTGGCCCTGTCGCTGCGTTCGGTCGCCAGCGCGAGGGAACTCCTCTTGGAAGCGGCGGATCGTTTCCCAGATACGGCGCTGGTGCATTTTCATCTCGCGCGGTTCGAATGCAGCTTGGGGAATCTGGCTCTTGCGAAAGAACATCTGGGCCGTTCGAAAAAACTCTGCCCCGTTTGCCGGGTGTTGGCCCTCACCGATGAAGCGGATTTGCTGCCCATCTGGACCGATCACAGCACGCCGCAGCTGACTTTTTAGACGGAATGCACAGTGGTGCCGACGGGGACGTCGGCGTTCCGGGGCGGGGCGGGGATTGGCAGACTCAGCTTTGAGGGGATAGGAATTTTATAATAACTACGCCGCTAATGATTAGGGCCATTCCCAGAATGCTTGGGGCGTCGAGTTTTTGATTGTAAAAGAGCCAGGCGACGATGCTGATGATTACGGTGCCGACACCCGACCAGATGGCGTAGGCGGTGCCGACTTGCATGGTGCGGAGGGTCAAAGACAGAAAGTAAAATGCTGTTCCGTATCCGAATACAACAATCAACGAGGGAATGAGGCGTGTGAAACCTTCCGCCGCCTTGAGGGAGGAGGTGGCGATGACTTCGGCAAGGATTGCTATAGAAAGGTAGAGCCACTGCATGGGAGTGTTTTCCGTATTTTAAGCCTTCTTTGCGTTTGTTTTATGCGGATTTTTTCTGCTCTTTAGCTATGAGCATGTAGAGGGAGGGGACGATGAGGAGGGTGAAGATGGTGCCGATGGTCATTCCGCCCACCAAGACGAGGCCTATGGAGTTGCGGGCGGCGGCTCCGGCGCCGGTCACGAGAATAAGCGGGAAGTGGCCGAACACGGTGGCAAGGCTCGTCATGAGGATGGGGCGGAGGCGGGTGAGGGCGGCGCTGCGGACGGCTTCGAGTTTCGACTGGCCTTCGTGCTGCATGTGGTTCGCAAATTCCACGATGAGGATGCCATTTTTGGCGATGAGGCCGATGAGGGTCACCAGGCCGATCTGGGAGTAGATGTTCATCGTGGTCGTCCATCCATTGGTCCAGAATGGCACATCCGGTGCGGGCATTTTCAGGAAGGTGAAAATAAGGGCGCCGAACATGGCGAGAGGGACGGAGCCGAGGAGGATGATGAACGGATCGCGGAAGCTGTTGAACTGGGCCGAGAGGACGAGAAAAATCATGACGATGGCGAGGGCGAAGGTGAAAAGGAATTTCGCAGGGCCCTCGGCGCGGAGTTGGCGGGATTCGCCGGTGTAGTCGAGGATGTAGCCTCGGGGCAGAATCTTGGCGGCTTCGTCTTCGAGGAACTTCAGGGCCTGGTCGAGCGGGACGATGGCGACGCCGCTGAGTTTGACGGCGTTCATTTGCTGGAAGCGCTGGAGGTTGCGCGGCTCGACCTTGTTTTTTAAGGTGGCGACGGTGGAGAGCGGGATGAGTTCGCCTTTGGGGCCACGGATGCGGATGTCGAGGAGTTGGTCCTCATTGAGACGCCCGAGGCGGGTGATCTGCGGGATGACCTTGTAGCTGCGTCCATCCATGTTGAAGCGGTTCACATAATTACCGCCGGCGGCGGCGGAGAGGTCGGCTCCGACCTGCGCGAGGTCGAGTCCGAGGGCAGCGACCTTATCGCGGTCGATGACGAACTCGGCCTGTGGCTTGTCAAATTTCACACTGACGATGGGCGGAAAGGCGAATTTGCCGCTGGCTACGGCCTTGAGCTTGAGTTGCTCGACGAATTCGAGGATGCGCTCGGTATCGGCGGTGGATGCCACGACGATCTCAACCGGGAAGTCGCCGCCGCCGGGCAAGGCAGGTGGAACGACGGCAAAGGAACTTACGCCGGGCACTTTGCCGAGGCCTGCTTGAACCTCTTGTGTCATGTCGAAGACGGTTCGGTCGCGCTGCGTCCAGCTTTTTAGGCCCATGCCGGAGAATCCGCCGAATGTCTGGGTGATCTGGAATGTGTAGGCGGTCTCAGGGAAGCTCTGGAAAACCTTGTTCACCTCGGTGGCATGGACGGTCATCTGATCGATGGAGGCATTCGACGGCGTGTCGAGGATTCCGAAAATAACGCCTTGGTCTTCATTCGGGGCGAGTTCCTTCGGCGACTGGGTGTAGAGGAGCACCGTGACCAGCGTGAGGATGATCCACGCGGTGTAAACGGCCGGACGAGCGTTGAGTGTCGCATCGAGGATGCGTGCGTAGAAGGAGCGGATTCTTTCGAAGGTGGCATTGATGTGGCGCGGCAGCCAAGCATCCTCGGAGCGCGAGGTGAGCAGCTTGGAGGACATCATCGGAGAGAGCGTGAGCGCTACGATGCCAGAGACGAGCACGGCGCCAGCGAGCGTGAATGCAAACTCGCGGAAGAGGGTGCCCGTGAGACCGCCTTGCAGGCCGATGGGGGCATATACGGCAGCAAGGGTCAGCGTCATGGCCACAATAGGACCGAAGAGTTCCCGTGCGCTCAAGATGGCGGCATCAAAGGGCGACTTCCCCTCGCGCATGTGGCGCTCGACATTTTCCACCATGACGATGGCATCATCCACCACAATTCCCACGCTCAGAACAATGGCCAAGAGGGTGAGCAAATTGATGGTGAACCCAAAAATCTGCATGAGAAAAACGGCTCCGATCAGCGAAATGGGGATGGCTACGACTGGCACGAGCACGGAACGCAAGGACCCCAAGAAAAGAAAAATGACGACTACGACGATGAGGAGAGTCTCGCCGAGAGTTTTCACGACCTCCTTGATCGCGTCTTCGATATAAATGGTGCCGTCGTAGGCGATGCCCGCCTGAAGGCCGGTGGGAAGGTCTTTTTCGATTTCCTTCATCTCGCTGCGGACGCGTTTTATGACATCCAGCGAGTTGGCATTCGGCAGTGGCCAGATGCCCATAAAGACAGCCGTCTCGCCGCTGAAGCGCACCTCGGTGTCGTAGTCCTCCGCGCCGAGGACGACATTGGCGATGTCCTCCAAGCGAATGAAACGCTCGCCATCTTTGCGCACCACGAGTCGGCGGAACTCGTCGACTGAGGTGAGGTTGGTATCCGCCGTGAGATCGACTTGAATCCATGAGCCTTTGGTTTGGCCGACGGCTGAAAGGTAGTTGTTCGCGGTGAGGGCGGTGCGGACATCCGAGGGACTCACGCCCAGAGAGGCCATGCGAACGGGGTCGAGCCAGATGCGCATGGCGAAAGTGCGGGCTCCGAGGATGTCAGCACGCTGCACGCCCGGGAGGGCGGTGAGGCGTGGCTGGACCGAACGCACAAGGTAGTCGGTGATTTCGTTTTGCTTGAGAATGCTGGAGGTGAATCGCAGATAGGCCGAGGCGAAGCGGGAGTCTGCGGTCTCGATATTGATGACCGGCACCTCGGCTTCGGGCGGGAGGTCGCCACGGACTTGGTTCACCTTTGAACTGATCTCCGCAAGCGCCTTGTTGGCATCGTAGTTCAGCCGCAGCCTGGCTTGGATGGTCGAGAGGCCCTGCGAACTCGTCGAGTCGATGTAGTCGATGCCGTCTGCCGCTGCGATGGCGCGCTCGAGTGGCGTGGTGATGAAGCCCCGAACGAGCTTGGCATTTGCTCCAATGTAGGCCGTGGTGACGGTCACGATCGCATTCTCGCTGCGTGGATATTGGCGAACATTCAGCGAGCCGATGGATTGGAAACCTGCCACGAGGATGACGAAGGTCACCACGAGGGATAGGACCGGCTTGCGGATGAAGATGTCGGTGAAATTCATGGAGCGGATCGCCGTGGTTTACTTCTCGGCAGGCGTGGGCTTGGCAGAGGAGGGGAGGCTGGATTCGCCTGCGACGACATGGGAGCCGTTGCGAAGCTTGAAGCCGCCGATGGTCACGATGCGCTCTCCAGCGGAGAGGCCCTCTTCGATGGCTACAAGATCGCCTTCCCGCTGACCGAGGCGGACGAATTTCTGATGCGCCTCAAGCCGGGGACCTTTCTTGTTCTCGACCTCAGTCACCACAAAAACCGAGTCGCCATAGGGGGCAAAAATGACAGCCGTTGCAGGAATGACAACGCGCTCGAATGTGCCCGGCACAAGAACTGAAACGGCGACAAACATCCCTTGGCGCAGCGCGCCGTCGTGATTTTGCAGAGTGGCCTGAAGATTGATGTTGCGCGTGGTGGCATCCACAGCCGGCTCGATGGCCGTGAGCGTGCCTTCAAACGCACGGCCCGGCAGCGCATCGGCGGTGATTTTTACCTTCATACCCACTGAGAGGTCTCCGAGGCGTTGTTGGGGAAGGGAGAAATTCACATAGACGGGGTCGAGGGCCTGAAGCGTCACAATGGGATCACCGGGCTTGAGGAATTGTCCCTCCTGAATCTGGCGGATGCCGAGGCGTCCGGTGAATGGTGCGCGGATGGTTCTTTTTTCGACGATCGAGGCGAGTTGATCCACGCGGGCGGCTGAGTCCTTGGCTTGGGCCTCGGCGCCTTCCATATCGGACTGCGACACGACGCTGGTTTTTCGAAGCCCACGGATGCGCTCGAGGTTCAGGCGGTTGAGTTCGGCGGTGGACTGTGCCGAGCGGAGTTGGGCCTCCTCGATCGATTTGTCGATTTGCACGAGCGGGTCGCCAGCTTTCACCTCCGCTCCAGATTGGAAAAGAATCCCTACGACCTTACCCGAGACCTCGCTGGCCACCATGACGCCGCGTGCGGCTTCGACTGAGCCGATGGATTGAAACGATGTGGTGAGAGTCTTTGTGGCCGATTCTTCGATTACCACAGTCTCGGGAGGCATCTCAAAGGTCTCACCCATTTTGATGAGGTCTACGATCTGGAGCGCCTTAACGCCAATGATGGCACCGACGAGGACAAGGAGACCGAGAATGGTCAGGAAAATCTTTTTTTTCATAGGAAACCGACTGGTGTGAGACCTTACGAGCAAGGTCGTAGGAATGTTGTTGAAATTAACGGATGAGACCCCAGCGCTCGCTGAATGGCCAGTAAACTAAGAGTCCGCGCCCAGCGACATTGATTTCGGGCACGCCGCCCCAATCACGACTGTCGCGGGAGTGGTAGCTATTGTCACCAAGGGCGAAGTAGGAGCGAGGAGGAACAGTGAAGGTGGCCTCGGGATTGCCCAGATAGCGGAATGCGGGGCCGCCGCGACCTCCATTTGAGTAGCCCTGGTAGCCATCCTTCATGCTCATGACCCTCTCAAAAACGAATTGGTCTGGAATTTTTCCATCCACCGTGAGGGTGGGGGGATTGATGCGAAGCGTCTGGCCGGGCATACCCACGAGGCGTTTGATGTAATGCTGGGAGCCCATCGCGGGATCGAGACCGGATTCGATCTCACGGATGCCGGTGGTTTTGAAAACAAAGACATCGCCCGCCTTGGGCTTGGTGAAGTTGTAGCTGACCTTGTCCACAAACACCTGGTCGCCTGTATCCATGTGGCCGCGGGCAATGACTTCGCCGGTGGAGTATTCTCGGCCTGGCAGCACGCGGAAGTAGCGCATAAGCGGGTCGCGGGGCACGAAGAGTGTGTAGGAATTGTTGCGGCAGACGATTTCTGTGAAAGTGAAAAAATTCAGATAAGTGCGCTCGTTCAGCGTCACGACGACATCGCTCTCCTTGGCGCGGAGTTCGAAATGGTGACGGCCTCGAACCACGAAATCAAACGCTCGAACGGCGAGATTCGGCGGCGGGGTATCCGTCTGCACGCCTACGATGCCGTAGAGCGTCGGTTGCATCGAACCGGTGGGAATACGGAAGGGTTGGATGAGAAACGCCTTCACTCCAGCGGCAATGACAATGGCCACCAGAAACACCTCGATATTCTCGCGGAGGGCGGCGTGTTTTTGAGGAGGAAGGGATTTTCCAATGACCTCATCCAGCTTGGCGACCGCCTCTGAAACCTCATTACGATTCCGAGAGCGCATGGCTCCATGCAGGTCGGCAATGAGTGATTCGATTTCGCTGACGCGGGCGTCGGGTAGGATGTCGCGCTTGTAGGCGAGGAATTTTTTTGCGCCGTGGAGGTATTGCTTGGCCTCTTTGATGTAGCGTGGTGTCAGGAAAAACATGGCGCGGGGTGAGGGATTTTCAGCTGGTGCGGAGGACCTCGATGAAGGCTTCCTGAGGGATGTTGACGGTGCCAACGGCTTTCATGCGTTTTTTGCCTTCCTTCTGCTTCTCGAGGAGTTTGCGTTTGCGGCTAATGTCGCCGCCGTAGCACTTCGCGGTCACATTTTTTCTCATGGCGCTCACGCTCTCGCGGGCCACGATCTTTCCGCCCACGGCGGCTTGGATGGCTACTTGGTAGAGTTGTTGAGGAATGACTTCCTTGAGCTTGGTGGCAAGCGCACGACCGCGCGACTCGGCTTTCTCGCGATGGACGATGGAGGAGAAGGCATCCACTGGTTCGGCATTGACCAGCATTTCGAGCTTCACGAGCTTCGCCGGTTTGTAGCCAGCCTGCTCGTAGTCCATCGAACCGTAGCCTCGGGTGATGGATTTCATTTTATCCACAAAATCGACGAGAATTTCGTTAAGCGGGAGGTCGGCTGTGAGCATGACGCGCTTAGTGTCGATGGACTCGGTGTGGCTTACCTCGCCGCGTTTCTCCATGATGAGTTGCAGGATGGGCGAGATGTATTCGTTCGGGAGCATCACGAAGCAGCGCACCATCGGTTCGCGGATTTCCTCGATCACACTGGGGTCGGGGAGTTGGTCGGGATTGTCGATACGGAGGACTTCGCCATTCGTGCGCTGCACCTCGTAAATGACCGAGGGGTAGGTCGCGATGATGTCCATATCGAACTCGCGGCGCAGACGCTCGATGATGATCTCCATGTGCAACAAACCAAGGAATCCGCAACGGAATCCAAAGCCCAGCGCCACACTCGACTCGGCCATGAATTGGAAGGCGGCGTCGTTGAGCTGAAGCTTGGCAATGGCTGCCTTGAGGTGCTCGAAATCAGCCGTGTTGATGGGATAAATGCCGCTGAAGACCATTGGCTGCACGACTTGGAAGCCGGGCAAGGGCTCCTCGGCTGGTTGGCGGGCGTTGGTGAGAGTATCGCCAACCTTCACTTCCGAAGAGGTCTTGATATTGGCAATGACATAGCCGATGTCGCCGGCGATGAGTTTTTCCCTCGCGAAAAACTTAGGCTGTTGCGGCTTGAAAACTCCGACTTCCTTGACCTCGTAATTTGAGTTCGTGGCCATGAGTTTGACCTGGTCGCCAGCCTTTATCGTGCCCTCCATGACGCGGGTGTAGATGACCACTCCACGGTAGGTGTCAAAATGCGAGTCAAAGGTGAGAGCGCGCAGACGGGCCTCGGGCTTACCTGCCGGGTGGGGGATGCGTTCCACGACGGCCTCCAGAATATCCTGAATGCCGATGCCTGCTTTCGCGCTGGCAAGGATGGCCTCCTCGGCTGGGATCGCAAGAATGTCCTCGAGTTGCCGCTTGGCATTTTCGACATCGGCATTGGGGAGGTCGATCTTGTTGATGACTGGAATGAGCTTGAGGCCCTGCTTCTCGGCGAGATGGACATTTGCGACTGTCTGGGCCTCCACGCCTTGGGCCGCGTCGATAATCAGAAGAGCGCCTTCGCAGGCGGCGAGGGAGCGGGACACTTCGTAGGAAAAATCCACATGACCCGGCGTGTCGGAGAGATTAAGTTTATAGAGCTTGCCGCTTTTGGAAGTGTATTCCATGGCGATCGGGTGCGCCTTGATCGTAATGCCACGCTCGCGCTCGAGATCCATCGCGTCGAGAAGTTGCTCTTGGGATTCGCGCTTTTGAATCGTTCCCGTGACCTCCAAAAGGCGGTCGGAGAGAGTCGTTTTACCGTGGTCGATGTGAGCGATGATGCAAAAGTTGCGCGTATTTTCTATAGCCATGAAAAGGCGGGGACTATCGGTCAGTCCGAGCAGCGGGTCAATCTGAAGCTGCTCTTGCGAAGAAAAATGAAGGATGTTTTCGATTCGCCAGAGGGCAAGCCGCTGGGCTATTTCGTAGAGGCATGTCAGAACCCGATCCCGCGCAGAGACCCGAGGAGCCCTTGCCGAAATTCCGAGTGAATGCCCAGGTTTTTCAAATTCTGGGACTGCTGGGGGTGGCTCTGGCTTTGCCAATCACAGTCCTCATCCTTGGACTAAATGGTATCCGAAAGGAGAGACAATCCACCGTGTTGGCGGAGGTCCAAGTGTCAGAGGCCGCTGCCGAGGTTCCAGGGTTGCGTCAATCCTTGGAATCCATCGCCGACGCAAACTTACCGGTCGCTCCCGTAGAATCGCTAATGCGTATTTTTAGGCTCCGCTATAAAGATGCCGCGCAACGCGAGCAAAAGCGCAATGAGGTATTAGAATTGTTCAAACGGTCGGGTATTCCATTCGTAGAAACTGGAGAAGACGCTGCGGACTCTTGGATTGTAAAGGTAGAGCCGAATAATGGTGCTGAATCATTTGAAAATGGCCTGATTTCTTTGGGATTTACAAATGATAAAACCGGCGAGGGGAATATGACCAATGAATCCGGTGCAATAGATATTAAAACAACAGTTTATAAGATCCAGATTGAGGCATTGAATCCATAATTAGATCGTTGAGTAGTTAAAAAAAAATAATATGTAAAAACATTGCTTAGGTTTTTTGTTATGAGATATCTTTGAAATAAAAAAAGAAGTCACAATGAACCTGCCGGACATTTCAATCCTAAGCGATCAAATTTGGCGCATCCAGAGCAGTTTGCGCTTCAAAGGATAAATCCCGTTGTTTTTCGATGCGCAAAGAGTCAAAAAATCTCTGCATCGGAAGTAATTTTCCTCGCTGCAAATACCCACACGAGGTCCTGGGTGAGGCGGGTGGCTTTTTGCAGATCAAATTGCTGGAATCCTTTGCAAAAGTAAAAGACCAAAAATTTGGACGATCGTCCAAATTTTTGGTCGAAATTCATCTGTCATTGCGACTCGTTCGGCGCCAAGGACGCGCGGGCAAGCTTTGTGGTTTGTGCGATTTTTTGGCGAGGTGGTTTTCGGGAGTGGTTTGTAGGTTTTCGAGGTGGTATTTGGGTCAAGCCGGAGGTCGACCCTCCAAGGATTTTGGCGCGCTGCCGCGCGGTTTTTTGTAGCGGAATCTCTGTGATCGGCGAACATGGGGGATACAAAATCTTGGATAGGGAAATCAATTTGGGAGGAATTCGCCGAATCGCTGCGCGGCCTCAGAATGATATTGGAGGATCGTGCTTGGTCATGTTACTTCGATTCACTTTGTCGCATGAATCATCGGCAGTTTGAATTTAGGATAATGTTGCGAAGCAGAGTGATATAGCAGGAAAAGCATAGCATCGCTATTACCTATTACATATATTATCAGATGTTATTGATATGTGCTTTGGGCCCATGATTCCCCGAGTCTGTGAATAAGTTTGCAATAAGTTATGGGTCCCTCTGGCTGGTGAAATCGAGGGCTTGGTTATTCACAGGCAGCGAAAGATATCGATTTCGAGCCTGGCTTTTTCCAGATTCCAAAGTTTCCCTTTTCTTTCGGTTACGGAATTTTAGGCTGTTTGAGCA
>JBIKUM010000243.1:0-4710 GCA_044347585.1 Terrimicrobiaceae bacterium | reverse complement strand
AACAGTGCCGACTGGTTTTTCAGCACTGCCACCATCGGGGCCGGCGACCCCAGTGAGCGCGATGCTGAAATCGGATTTCGCGTGAAGCAAGGCGCCCTCGGCCATGGCGCGGGCCACGGGTTCGCTCACGGCACCATGCTCGGACAGGATCGATTCGTTCACGCCAAGCAGGTCGACCTTTGATTCATTCGAATATGTCACGAAACCCCGGTTGAAGACTTTTGAGGAACCTGGGACATCTGTGAGACGGCTTGCGAGAAGGCCACCTGTGCAGGATTCAGCTGTCGAGATGGTGCGCTCCATGGAAGCGAGGCGGTGAATGATCCACTGTTCGATCCCCTCGCCTTTTGCTGAGACGAGGTTTTTTCCGAGGGTTTGGAGGATACGTGGCTCGATGGAGTCGAGCAGTTGTTTGGAGCCAATGAGTCGGAAATCCACTTCGTTCGGGCGGGCGCAGTAGCCGACTTCGAGGTCTTTATTTGCTGAGAGCTCGAGACCGATCATCTCCTCCACGGCGCTTTCGCCGAGGCCGACGACCCGATAGATGCGGCATTCTTTTTCAGGCAGGTCGCCCAGCAAGCCGCAGAGCACCGGCATAACGGAATCTTCAAACATCGGCTTCAGTTCACGCGGCGGACCCGGCAGGAGGAAGAAATGCGGTGATGCGGACGACGGCGTGGACAAGCTGGGAATGTAGAGGCCGGGAGCGGTGCCATTTTTGTTTGGAAGCACGATCGCGCCTTCCGGAACCATTGTTTGACGCAGCATACGCTCGAGAAGTTTGTATCCCCTCGCCGCCAGCCGCGCTTCGATGGCACCTCGAACGGTTTCGTTCGGCACAAGCTTGAGACCAAGAATCTCGGCTACGGCTTCGCGTGTGATGTCATCCGTCGTCGGGCCCAGGCCTCCAGTTATAAAAACAATGTTGGCACGATTGAATGATTCGCAGACGGCATCTCTGATGGCAGGGCCGTCGGGAACGGTTGTTTGGCGCGAGAGGCGGAGCCCAAGCGGAAATACCCGCTTTGCAATCCATGCGGCATGGGTATTTATGACCTCACCGAGGAGAATCTCGGTGCCGCTGTTGATGACTTCGATAATCATCCGACCACTGCACAGTAGGAGATGGCATCCATCCACTCTTTTACGCGATCTCTTTTCTCATCCTCTTCATCGAGATCATAGACATAGAGGAGATTGGCAAGCATGCGGAGAAGGAACTGGCGGGGTGTGGCAGGCAGGAGGTGAGACTCCTTGAATTCGATGTTTTGCCTGACGAGGAGTTGTTTCACATCGGGGAGTTTTAGAATTCGACCGGCGTGGAAGGGATCAAAGAAAACGCCCGAGTGGCGAGCGATGAAATGTCCGGGGAGATTGATACCTTCGATGCGCATGCCAGCGCGTGAGCCAACCATCATATAAATAAGGGCCAAGCTGATGGGGATCCCAACGCGGGAAGAAACCACATGTGGCAGGAGCGAATTTTCCTCGCAATAGTAGCAGGAGGAATTTCCGCGAAAGCCGAGTTCATCGGATAGGAATTCGGTGAGCAAATTCACCCGCTCATCACTGTCGGAAGCGCTGGGAACCCGGGCGAGAAATTCTCGTCCCCATTCATTGATTTGCTCTTCGAAGGGTGAAGTGCACTTTTCCGGTTCGACGGCCCGCGCAAGCGACCAGACGGCTTGCTCGATCGAAAAATTTTCGCCTCCCAAGTGGCAGAGCAACTCGAAATCTCGCGCGGCATTTTGGCCTTGGATGTTGTTAATGATGTCTCGTGCGTGGCGGGAAACTTGCTCGTCATCCGCATTGGAAAGCCCGTCGAGGCAACGGGGGTTGTCCTCGGCCATGGAGAAGAGTTGTTGTTTCACAAGCCGCACGGTTTCGGGATCGTCGTCACTGAGGAGCCTGATCAAGGCCTGTGTATTGGGAACCATTAGTGGTCCAATAAACGCGGGTTTTTCCCCGTTGCAAGCGGGGACTTTGTGGCTACGCACTGGCGATTGCTGGTTCCTCCGCTGGTTCAATATGAACGGTGACATCGCTGAGATGATATCCACCATCCATGAGGGCATCTTTTACCAGATGGGATATGCGGTGTCCTGCGGAGACCGTCACATCGCCGCGCACTCGCACATGGAGATCCGCGAGGAGTGTGAGCCCGCTCTTGCGAACGCGGCATTTTTCCACATTTTTCACGCCTGGGACGGCCTGCGCGCAGGTCATGATTTTTTGGATCGTTTCGTCAGGGGCCTGTTCGTCGAGCAATTCGCCGAGGGATCCCCGCAGCATGCGAAGGCCATTGAGGGCAATAATGCCGCAGGAGAAAAGCGCCGCCCAATCGTCTGCGCTGACGAAGCGCGGGCCTCCAATCAAGGCGATGAGAATGCCGATAGCCGCAGCAAGTGAAGTGAGGGCGTCGGACCTGTGATGCCATGCGTCCGATTCCAGCGCTCGGCTTTCCACCTCACGGTTGCGGGCATTGGTTATTCTAAAAAGGACTTCCTTCACGATGACCACAAAAACCAGAACGCCCAAAGTGAAGATGGCTGGAACTGGTCGGTCAGGCGCGCCGTAGATGATTTCGCGCAGACTGTTCAACGCGACCATCGCGCCGGCAGCCAAGAGGATCAGCGCTCCGCCAACACCAGCGAGGGATTCCATTTTTCCATGGCCGTAGGGGTGTTCGGAATCCGGCGGACGCGCGGCATATTTCAAGGCAAGCCAGATGAGTGCCGAACTAAGAACATCGAGTGTGGATTCGAGACCATCAGCGATCAGAGCATCCGAATGCCCCATCCAGCCGGCAGTCATCTTCACCACGGCGAGCAGGAGATTGATGAACACACCTGCGAGCAAGATGGCTCGGCCCTGGGCAGCTCGTTGGGCGAGTGTGGACATGAGAAAGCCCTCTCGGTCAGCGCTTGCGGAAAAGCATGATCTGGTTCCCCTCAGGGTCTGCGCACATGGCGAGATGCGGTGGTTCACCAGGGTTGTCGGACATAGGTTCGTGGCGGAGGAGTCCGCCTGCAGTCACGACTTCGGCGGCACCTGCGATGACATCCTCCACTTGAAAGCTGAGGCCAGTCCAAGTGGTCTCGTCCTCGCCACCACTATGGATAGCCAGTGTGGAACCGCAGATGTCGAGTTCGGCGATGTGTTCGTTTTGGCGGGTCACTTTCCCACCGAAGACATCCTGATAAAAGGCAACTGCGCGTGGTGTGTTCTTGGCCCAGATGATGTATTTGACGCGTTCGATTTTCATTGGCCAGCAGACTCCCAGTTATAGTCGATCGTGCGAAGCCGTTTTTGTTTCGAACCCAGACGCGGCACGCAGGCGATCAACGCTTTTGTGTAAGGATGAGTTGGATTTTGAAGGACGGATTCGGTTTCTCCCGACTCGACGATTTCGCCTCGGAACATCACTGCGACGCGGTCGCAGAGCCCGCGAATGATTCCGAAGTTGTGCGTGATAAGAATGAGTGCCATTCCAAACTCAGCTCTCAACCGGCGCAACTCGGCGAGGATTTGAGCTTGGATCGTCACATCCAGCGCCGTGGTCGGCTCGTCCGCGATCAGGAGTTTTGGGCGGCAGCTCAGAGCCATGGCAATCATCGCGCGCTGTTGCATGCCGCCGCTGAGTTGGTGCGGATAGTCCCGCATGCGCTTTTCGGGGTCTACAATTCCCACGGTAGCGAGCCATTTGACCACCTCGGCATCGACATCGGAAACCTCCGGGCGGTGCAGGCGGATACCTTCGGCGATCTGGCTATGAATGGTGTAAACGGGGTTGAGCGAGGTCGCTGGCTCTTGAAAAACATAGGCGATTCCCCCACCCCGGACTTTGCGGAGCTCAGCCTGCGACATGTTTAAAACATCCTGGCCATCGAAACGGATCGCGCCGCCTGCGAACTGGGCTGGCGGAGTGGGTAGGAGTCTTGCGAGAGACAGTGCTGTGACGCTCTTTCCGCTCCCACTCTCACCTACGATTGCCAACGAACCCCCGTGGGGAATGGAAAAACCCACTTTCTTGACGGCTTCGAGAACGCCGTTTTCCGTCTTGAATTGGATCGAGAGGTTATCGACTTCGAGAAGTGGTGATTTCATTGCGGGCGGGTTTCTGAAGCGCGGCGAAGGGCGTCGCCGACGATGTAAAAGGCAAGAGATGCCGTAAAGATGGCGAGGCCGGGGAAAACAATGAGCCACCAGGCATCGAGGATGTAGGTTTTCCCATCGGCAATGATATTTCCCCAAGTAGCCTGTGGAGGAGGAACCCCAAAGCTCAGAAAGCTGAGGCCGGATTCCACAAGGATGGCATCGGGAATACTGACAATGGCGGTCACAAAAATCGGCGCGGCCGCATTCGGCATGATGTGTCGGAAAATGATATTCCATCCGCTCTGCCCCATCGAACGCGCGGCGCGAACATATTCGCTTTCGCGCAGCGTCAGAAACTCCGCCCGCACAAGTCTGGCAGTGCCGGTCCAGCTCACGAGGCCGATCACGGCGATGATGATCCAAATATTCGGCCCGAGATTGGCGATGGCCGTATGGATCAGAAAAAACGACGGAAAGCAGAGCAACGCATCGACGATGCGCATGAGCAAATTATCGATCCAGCCGCCGAAATACCCGCTCACCGCGCCGACGAAAATGCCGATCCCCAGCGAGACCGCCATGGCCACGAATCCGACAGTAAGGGAAATCGTC
>JBIKUM010000019.1:0-15622 GCA_044347585.1 Terrimicrobiaceae bacterium | reverse complement strand
TGCTGCTCCGCGTTAATGCCACATCCAAGACCCGCGCCGAGGTGATGCAGATCTGCGATATTTTCCGCGCGAAGATCATCGATGTCCAAGCCGAGAAGCTCGCTATCGAGGTCACCGGCACCGAGACCAAGATCAACAAATTTCTCAGCCTCATGGAAGGCTTCGGTATTAGCGACCTGACCCGCACCGGCAAGATCGCCCTCGCTCGCGCCAATTAATCCCACCCGACACTCAACCCAACACTAAAAAACCAAACAACCATGCCAGCCAAAATCCTCACCGACAAAGACGCCGATCTCAAATTTTTCAAAGGAAAAACCCTCGCGGTCCTCGGCTTCGGCTCCCAAGGTCACGCCCACGCTCTGAATCTCAAAGAGAGCGGATGCAAAGTCATCATTGGTCTCTATCCGAAGTCCAAAAGCCGTGCAGTTGCTGCCGCTCAGGGCTTCGAAGTTTTTGACACCGCCGAGGCCGTGCGCCGCGCGGACGTGATCATGGTTGCCATTCCCGATACCAAGCAACCCGCCGCCTACAAGGCCGACATCGAGCCGAACCTCACCCCCGGCAAGACTCTCGTCTTCAGCCATGGCTTCAGCATTCACTACAAGACCATCGTTCCGCCGAAGAACGTGAATGTGATCATGGTCGCTCCAAAAGGCCCGGGCCATATCGTTCGCCGCCAATACACCGAAGGCAAAGGCGTGCCAACCCTCATCGCCGTTTACCAAAACCCCGGCAAGGATGCGAAAAAGATCGCCCTCACCTGGGCCAAGGGCATCGGTGGCACACGCGGCGGTGTGATTGAGACCTCTTTCAAAGAAGAGACCGAGACCGATCTTTTCGGTGAGCAGACCGTTCTCTGCGGTGGCGCCTCCGCGCTCGTCCAGGCTGGATTCGAAACCCTCGTCGAGGCCGGTTACTCACCCGAGATGGCCTACTTCGAGTGTCTCCACGAGTTGAAGCTCATTGTCGATCTCATGAACGAATCGGGTATCGCCGGCATGCGTTTCTCGATCAGCGAAACCGCCAAGTGGGGTGATGTTTCCGTCGGACCAAAGATCATCGATTCTTCCGTGAAGAAGCGCATGAAAGCTGCGCTCAAAGACATTCAGACCGGCAAGTTCGCCAAGGAATGGATCAAGGAATACGAAGGCGGCTACAAGCGCTACAACGCACTCCTCAAGGAAGGCGAGAAACACGGCATCGAGAAGACAGGCGAGCGTCTACGCGGCCTCATGCCCTGGATCAAAAAGCGCAATCTCAAAGGCACCCAAGCCTCCTACTCGAACTAAAAACTTCTTATTCCTATGGCCGAGACCTCCTCACAACCCATCAGCGTCATCACAGGCGGTGCGGGCTTTTTGGGCTCACACCTCACCGACCGTTTGCTTGCCGAGGGCCATCGCGTCATCGCGATCGATAGCCTCATCACGGGCAATGTCGCAAACATCGAGCATCTCGCCGGGAATAAGAACTACAAATTCATCTGCCACGATGTCACCGACTTCATCTACATCCCGGGTAAAGTCGATTATGTCTGGCACTTTGCGAGTCCAGCCAGCCCGATCGACTACCTGCGCATCCCGATTCCGACGCTGAAAGTCGGCTCGCTCGGAACGCACAACGCGCTCGGTCTGGCCAAGGATAAAGGCGCCGCATTTATCCTCGCCTCGACCTCCGAGTGCTACGGCGATCCGCTCATCCATCCGCAAACCGAAGACTACTGGGGCAATGTGAACCCCATCGGGCCGCGCGGCGTTTACGATGAGGCCAAGCGTTTTGCGGAGGCCATCACCATGGCCTACCACCGCTATCACGGCATGAATACGCATATCGTTCGTATTTTCAATACTTACGGTCCGCGCATGCGCCTTGATGACGGACGCGTTGTGCCGGCATTCATCGGGCAAGCGCTCACTGGTCAGCCTCTTACGATCTTCGGCGATGGATCCCAGACCCGCAGTTTCTGCTATGTTTCGGATCTCATTGATGGAATTTTCCGCTTGATGATGAGTGATTTCCACGAGCCTGTGAACATCGGCAACCCGCGCGAGATGACCATTCGTCAATTCGCTGAGGAAATCCTGCGCATCACCGGCGCGGGCTGCCAGATCGAGCACAAGCCGCTTCCAGTGGATGACCCCAAGGTGCGTCAGCCAGACATCACCCGCGCCAAGACGATCCTTGGCTGGGAGCCGAAGGTGGATTTCGACAAAGGCATTCGCGAGACCATTGAATTCTTCCGTGGCCGCGTTTGAGATTTACTTCCTTCAGACACACGAATAAAAAGCCCCGCTATGAGAAAAAACTGGTTCCCCGCGACGGTCCTCCCTGCCCTGTTCCTTGCACTTTGCGGCATGCCGCTCGAAGCCCAGGTCAAGCCGGAGTTTGCCATTAAAAAAATCGAGGCCGCCCTCGTCGAGACGCCACAAATCTCGGCTGGGACCTATCGCAAGCAACAGCCTGGCGCGGCGCGTCCGTTGCCTTGGCTCGAGATCGATGTGAATTTCGAGCGCGACGAGGTGGATCCAAAATACACCGACGACCTGACTGTTGGTTTTTATATCCTCCTGAACAACGCCCTTTTGACCCCCGACAAACAGCCCACGCTCCTTACTGGCACTACAACCATTTCGGATGTGCCCCATGGAAAGGGGCTGCACACGGCGGCCTTTGTATCTCCGCAGACGCTTGGACGGTATTTTGACGGCAAGCCTCCCGCCACCGCGCAGCAGGCGGTCGTCGATGTGGGCGTCACCATTTCAAACTCCACCGGCCTGGTTGCGATAGCCTCCTCCAAGAGCGCGGATGTCGCCAAGCAGGGCAAGGGTTGGTGGGAATCCGAATCCGGCATGACCAAAGTGACCGGCCGCGTCTTGGAAAAGAGCCAGACTCCCTTCGCGCCGCTAGCATGGGATTACTACCTGCCCTCGAAATCCAAAGCAGCCAACTGATCCGACCGAACGATGGCCCGTCCAGCACGCATTTTCACTCTCAACCTCGGCATGCAGACCGTGAGCATGGCGGAGTTTCAGGAATTGCCTGCAGGCGGATTGAAGCTCGTTGCGCTCAAAACATCCGAACTCATCGTCGATCCCGCAGCAGACGCCACGCGGAATTCCCAGATCGAATCGGTTGCGGAGGAACTCCGCACCGCCCTGAAGGCTCCCAAAAACGCCAAGACCCACATCTGCCTGCCATCGCAGAGCGTCTTCTCGCGCTTTGTGAAATTGCCCGGCGCCACGGCCAGTGATGTCGAATCCATCATTGGTTTCGAGGCCCAGCAGAATGTGCCTTTCCCGATCGACGAAGTGGTTTGGGATTACCAAATCATGGGCGACCGCCGTGGCGAAACATGGGATGTCTCGATCGTCGCCATAAAGGCGGATCAACTCAACGAGGTCGTCGAATCTGTAGAAAAGGGCGGCATAGCACCTGGGCGAATCGATTTCGCACCAACCGCGCTTTTCAACTCCTTCCGCTACAACTACGCCGATGCCAAAGGCTGCTCGCTCCTACTGGATCTTGGTTCGCGCACCACAAACCTCGTCTTCATCGAGGACAACCGCCTCTTCAGCCGCAGTATTCCAATCGGCGGCAATACGATCAGCACCGCCATTTCCAAGGAATTTACGCAGGAAATAACGGTCGCTGAAAAACTCAAACTCGAGAAGGCCACGGTCGGACTCGGAGGAGCCTATGCGGAGTCCGAAGACCCCACCGAAGCCCGCCTCGCGAAAGTGACCCGCAATACGATGACCCGCCTCCACGCGGAAATCGCCCGTTCGATCAATTTCTATCGCACCACGCAAGGCGGCACCACGCCGATGCGGGTCCTCATCTGCGGCGGCGGCACGGGCCTGCCTTACATGACGGAATTTTTTGCAGAAAAACTTCAGGCGCCGGTGGAGTATTTCAATCCCCTGCGCAATGTGGAGGCTGCGCCGGATGCCCTTCCGCACGGCACCGCTCACTGCGCTTCGGGCCTTGGTGAACTGGTCGGGTGTGCGCTACGTTCCCTAAAAAATTGCCCCATCGAGATCAATCTCACGCCTCCCAGTGTCAAGCAGGCCCAGCGTTTCGCGAAGCGGGTTCCGGCCTTGGCCATAGCGGCGCTATTTTTCATTATTACACCCGCCCTCTGCTGGCTTGATCTCGACGAATCCGCGCTCCGCATTAGCGAGAGGGTCCAACAGCAAACGGCCGAAGTCGCCCGCCTGGATAGTCTCTCCAAAGGCATCACCTCCGCGATCGCGGAACGAGACAAATTCGTCGCCGAAGCGGCCCCCTTCCTCGCCGTAGCCGCCGAGCGCTCCGTGTGGGCCTCTATCATGGAGGAACTTGCCGCCACCATCCCGCAACGCTTCATCTGGATCACCCAGATCAAGCCGGTTGAGGGCGTCATCGCCACTCCCGAACCAACGCCCGCCCCCGGAGTAAAAGCCCCGCCGAAGCCGACCACGCCAGCCATAGCCCCGAGAGCGATCACGGCCATCGAAATCAACGGCCTCTACCTCGACAACCCGCCAAACGGCGAGGGGGCTGGCGTGATCGACAAGTTTTTCAACAATCTCAAACCTTCCGCCGTCTTTGCCATCGGCGAGGATCCCTCGCAAATCATTACCCGTCGCACGACGCCCACAGGCGAAGCATGGGCCTACGGCTACACGCTGGTCCTTCCGCTCAAGCAACCGCTCATCCTGCCATGAACTGGTTCAAACAAAATCCCATTGCCGCTGTGATCATCCTAGTGGCCGTCATAGGCACCGGAGCCACTTCGTATTTGGCGGTGGATGCCCAAGCGCGTCGCGACGAGGCACAGGCGAATCTCGATTCGCAACTGCAAAAACTGAAGCAATTCCAAAACCAAAAGCCCTTCCCGACCGAAAGCAACCTCAAGGCCGTGCAGGCGAGCCTTAAGGAATACCGTGAAGAAATCGCCAAGTATCGCACCGCACTGGCTGCTATGGAGGAACCGCTCGACCCCATCAACCCTCAGGAATTCCAGGATGACCTCCGCAAGGCAGTGGATGAATTGAGGAAAAAGGCGCTCGAAAAAGGCGTCACACTTCCAGACAACTTTTTCTACGGCTTCGATGAATACCAAGCCACACCGCCATCCCAGCAGGAAGTCGGAGAGCTGAATCGGGAATTCCGCATCATCCGCCGACTCACGGATGAAATCGTCGATTTCAAAATCGGGTCCATCGCCTCCCTTAAAAGACAGGAAATCCCGACTCCAGCCGCGACTCCCACACCAGCACCAGCCGCCAAACCCGGTGCCACACCAGCGCCAAAAGCCCCTTCCATTTCCACCAAAACTTTCACGATCACCTTCACCTCCCCTCAGGAAAAGCTCCTCACCGCCTTTAACATGATCCAAGAAGCGGACGAATTTCTTCTCATTCGCTCGCTCACGATGGACAACACAAGTCCACAACCGCCGCTTCGCACCCAACCCGGCGACTCTTCGCCGACGGAAGGCATTCCAACACCCAGCGCTTCCGCAAGCGCACCCGAAACCATTCAAGCCGTCCTTGGCCGCGAATCCGTCATCGCCAGCCTGACCATTGAAATCCTCGACTTTCCCGACTGGGAATCGAAAACATCGGACCAGCCGAAGACAAACCCTCCGCCCAAGTGAATTCTATGAATTGGGTTAAAGAAAAATACGATATTCTCATTCTCGCCTTGGCCACGCTCTTGCTGGTATCCAACGCCGCATGGATCGCAATGAGCCGCATGGAGCCAGAAGCCGTCCAGGCAGGCCTCACCGCCCCCAAGGACAACGCGATTCCGCCTGTAAATCTTGATGCCATCCGTCAAGCCAGCGCCCTTGCGGACTCTCCATCCATGTGGAAAGCCCCCACCGACCTTCCCGCAGGCTCCGCCGAGCGCGGTTCCCTGCTCGTTTCCCGCCGCTACTTGCTCAAGGATGGCAAACTCATTGACCCCCTCGCGGAAGGCAGCGACCAACTCCATCCCCCCCTCACCAACGACTGGCTGCTCGCCAACGGCCTTGATTACACGGACATGAACATTAAGGAAAAGGACGCCGATGGTGACGGGTTCTCAAACCTTGAGGAATTCGAGAAGAAAACCAATCCGAACGACCCCAAAGACGCTCCAGCATCGTTCAACAAGCTTAAACTCGTTGGCTTCAAGCCTGTTCCCTTCCGATTGGAGTTCAAGGGCGACCCCTCGGGAGAAGGCAAAGAATTCCAAATCAACCTGAAAGATTTGAAAGGAAGCGCCCGCAGCCAATACCGCAAAATCGGCGAACAAATCGAAGGAGCGCCATATAAAATTCTCAAATACGAGGCCAAACCCGGCCCTAATGGAGTCAATGCCTCAGGCGACCTCTCCGAACTCACCGTCCAAAACACCGAGACCGGCGACTCGATTGTTCTCATATTCAACAAAGAAACCAACGACCCGACCTCGTTCGGAACCTTCCGCAACCTCCTCACGCCGGGGGATGCCGACTTTACTCTCAAAAAGGGCGAAGAGTTCACCATCAAACCGGATGTCACCCGCAAGTTGAAACTCGTTGACATCACAGCCACGAAAGCTCAAATACGCGATGTCTCCACAGGAGATCTTTTCTCCGTGTTTTCAACAGACAGTTCATCTCCCTGACCTGAAATGACAAAACTCCCACTCTGGTTTCCTGTTTTCCTTCTCGCCAGCCTCACGCCAACTGCTCTCCAAGCGCAATATCCCGGCGTTCAAGGCGCCGTGGAGTCGCATATCCAAGCTCTTGAGCAGAAGAGTGTTTATTGTGCGGAACTGGTGCAAAAAGGGAATACCGCTATAGCTGATGACGATTACGAGTCAGCCTACGCACTCTTCAAAAGCGCGGTGGATACCCTTCCGCAGGGTGGCGAGGCCTCTACCGATCTCCGCAAACAGGCGCTTGGAGGTTTCTGCAACGCCGCTGTTCTGCTTGCGCGCCAGAGGGTTTCCGAAGGTCGTTATGCGGATGCCCGCACCACCGTGGAAGTGGTCCTCGAGAACCGTTACGATCCGAATTACGGCCCAGCCAAAGCCCTTCGCTCCCAGCTCATGGACCCGCAGGGTTTTGCCGATCGCGGAACGATCACGCCCCGCCATGTGGCGAACATTGAAGAGGTGAAACGCCTCATCCAAGAGGGGGAAGGCTACTATGCGACCGGGCGATACGATATCGCCTTCAAGCGCTGCGAGCAGGCCCTGAACATCGACAAATACAATATCGCCGCGCGGCGGTTAATGGAAAAAATCAATGTGGCCCGCCAAGAATATGCCGATGCCGCCTACAGCGAAACACGCGGCGCCATGCTCACTGCTGTGGACAAAGCCTGGGAGCTTCCACTCCGGAAATTCACCGATGGCCCGACCGCCATCGTCGAGCAGCCGCAAATGGACAGCAAAGGTAGCCAAGCCATCAACAACAAGCTCGACACCATCATCATTCCGCGCATCGATTTCACCGATTCTTCCATTAAAGAAGCCCTCGACTTCATCAAAAAGCGCGCCGCCGATCTGGATACCGGAGACTCGGACAACAAAGGCATCAACATCATTCTCAAGCTCAAGCCCGACTCGCCCGATGCCTCTTACCCGATCACTCTGTCGCTCTCGGATGTCCCACTTCGTGAAGCTCTGCGCTATGTCACCGAGGCGGCAAATCTCAAGATTAAAATTGAAACCCACGCCGTCGTCGTAGTGCCTGCCACTGAGAATACGGACGTGCTCATCACTAAGGAATACAAAGTGCCTCCAGGTTTCATCACGGCAACACCAGGTAGCGCGCCTCCGCAAGTCAGCGGCTTGGCGGCAGGTTCTCAATCCGTCATCGCCGCACGCTCGATAGCCAAGGATTTTTTGGAAACCCAAGGCGTGGAATTCCCCGAGGGAGCGAGCGCCAACTATATCTCGCTCACCAGCAGACTCATTGTTAAAAATACTCAAGCCAACTTGGAGCTTATTGATGCTCTTGTAGACACATCGGTTGCCACCAGACCAACACAGGTTGAAATCGAAGCGAAGTTTCTGGAAGTCTCTCAAAACAATCTCAACGAACTCGGCTTTGACTGGCTCCTCGGTCAGTTCGCCCTTGCTGGAGGATCTGGCGTCTATGGCAGCGGCGGAACAATCGGCCTCGGACGATCCATCGATAACAATGGATACCCTCTCATCAATCCTGCCAACAGCCTTCCCGTCGGCGCCAATTCCGCAACCTCCGGCCCTATGACAGCCGGCAACCGTGGTGGAACCACAGGCATCAGCTTGAATGCGGTGGATGCCATCCTCCTCGGCTCGCCAGCCGGTCCGGCTCCAGGCGTTCTCAGCGTTGCGGGTGTTTTCACAAACCCACAATTCCAAGTCGTCCTCCGCGCCTTGAGCCAAAAGAAGGGAATCGACCTCGTCAGCGCTCCAAAAGTCACCACAAAAAGCGGCAGCACTGCGAAAATCGAAATCGTCCGCGAGTTCCGCTACCCCAGCCAATTTGATCCGCCACAACTCTCCGCAACCACTGGCTCCACCTATGCTCCGGTTGTTCCCAACTCACCGAGTTCCTGGGATACCAAAAATACAGGTATCACCTTGGAGGTTGAGCCGACTGTGGGGCCAGACTCCTACACGATCGAGTTGCGATTGGCTCCTCGTGTGATTGAATTTGATGGGTTTATCAACTATGGAAGCCCGATTTACGCCTCGGTTCAATACAGCACTCCACTTTTGGCCCTCCCCTCCACCACCTTTGAAGCCACGCCGAACACCATCAACCAACCTGTTTTCTCGACGCGGGAAGTCGAAACCCAAGTCTCTGTTTACGATGGCCAAACGGTCGTTATGGGCGGACTCATGCGCGAGGATGTGCAAAAAGTTCAAGACAAGGTTCCGATTTTAGGGGATATCCCTCTTGCGGGAAGACTCTTCCGGACAAATGTGGATCAGCACATCAAACGAAATTTGCTCATGTTTGTAACCGCTGGCCTGTTGGATCCTGCCGGTCAACCGATTATCGAAGCGGATGAGGATGATCAACTTCTGCCTGAAGTGGATGTCAATGCCATGTTGAGCGATACCATTCCAACAGATGCACTTTCTGCGCCGCTACCCCAATAAAGCTTTAAAATGACTTTTTCACTCCAAACAAGCCATTTGAATTCTCGATTTCGCCATCTGAGCGCAGGTTTGAGCATTGTGCTTTCCATTTTTTCTGTTTGCACTCCAATGCGAGCAGAAACGGATTTGGTAGCCATCTCCGAACGCGAAATCTTGAAGCGGCAAGAGGAAGCCAAGCAGGCGGAGCAACTCATCGCCATCGCCCGTCGCGACCTGGCCGATAAGAATCTTGAAGGCGCGTATTCCAATTATCTCCAAGCACTCCAAATCACCCGATCAGGAGTGGCAACGCAAAAACAGCGTGCCTCCCTCATTTCAGAGTTCAGCAAAACAGGGATCGACTACGCAAATTGGCTCATCAGCAACGGGCGGTATCAAGATGCGGAAAATACAGCCAAAACAATCCTATCGCCAGAATTCAATCCCACCTACAAGCCAGCCATGCAGATGCTGGCCAACTTGGAGCAACCGGGCTACTACAATCGCACGACCACTCCCGCCTTCGCCTCCAAGCGCGAGGAGGTGAAGACCTTGCTCAATCAGGCCGAAGGATATTACGCCACGGGCCGCAATGATCTTGCGCTCAAACGCTACGAACAAGTTTTAAACCTGGACCCCTACAGCACCGCCGCCAGAAATGGCATGGAGATGGTGAACAAACAGCGCAAGACCTACTACGAAAGCGCCTACAATGAAACCCGCAGCCGCATGCTCTGGCTCACCGATCGTGCGTGGGAGCGCCCGGTTCGGAAAATGACGCCGACCGGACGCGATACGGACGGATCCTCCTTCGGAACCAACACCGCTGCCGGATCAAAGGATGCGATCAACAACAAACTCAATAAAATCATCATCGACAAGATGGATCTTGAGGACGCCTCGATCCGCGAAGTCGTGGATTTTCTCAAACAAAAAAGCCGCCAACTCGATAACAGCACGGATGATCCGAAGAAAAAGGGTGTCAATATCGTTCTGAAACTCGCCTCCCAGACGCCTCCGACCGCTCCTACCGATGATCAAGGCGCTGAGACCCCGCCTGCTGAGGCCGGTGTCACAGAGGATACAAAAATTTCGATTGCACTAAAAAATGTCCCGCTCATCGAAGCTGTGCGCTATCTCACGGAACTTGCCGACCTCAAATACAAAATCGAACCCTTTGCGGTATCCATCATCCCTCTGACCGAGAACACCGAGGAACTGGTCACCAAAGAATACCGTGTCCCACCTGGATTCATTCCTGCCTCGGCTGGTGAAAGCGTTCCTTCTGGCCCAGTTCCCGGAGGTGAGGCGACAGGGGATGCCAACACACGCATCACTGGCCGCCGAAATGCCACTCAATATTTTACCGAGCAGGGAGTTCCATTTCCAACGGGTGCATTTGCCCAATATATAGCCTCGGGCAGCAAGCTCATTGTTAGAAATACTCAGGCCGCTGTGGACTTGATCGATACCATTGTGGAAGGCGCGACCGGAGTGGCCCCGACTCAAGTTGAAATCGAATCGAAATTTGTAGAAATCTCACAGAACAACCTGAACGAATTGGGATTCGATTGGATGTTGGGTCCGTTTTCCATCGGCGGTGGCGTTTATGGTGATGGGGGAACGCGCGCAGGGGCTCAAGAACTTTCCTCCCAATACTACGCAAATTACCCATTTGGAAATGTGGGTGCAAATCCGCTGACGGCAGGCAACCGCAATGGCATTGGAACAAGCTACAACTCGGCTATCACTGCGAACAGTCTCAGCGCCTTGCTGGGTGGAATACCACAAGGAACGAATGTAGCTTCCCCAGGTGTTTTCGGAATAGCGGGTGTCTTCACGAATCCCCAATTCCAAATGGTGATTCGTGCGCTCAGCCAACAAAAAGGCGTCGACCTGATGTCCGCTCCCAAAGTGACCACCAAGAGCGGCATCAAGGCCACAATCAAGGTCATCCGAGAATTCCCCTACCCGACCGCATTCAATCCCCCACAAGTTCCGCCACCCACAACAGGCAGCCAAAGCTCGAGCACCACGCCCGCTTCTGGCATTGTTGTTACAAGCGGTGCCGTGACGCCCTCGACCCCATCGGAATTTGAAAAACGCGATCTCGGCGTAAGCCTCGAGGTCGAACCGCAGGTGGGTGCTGACAATTACACGATCGATCTCTCGCTTTCGCCGGAGGTTGTGGAGTTCGATGGATTCGTGAATTACGGCAGCTCGATCAATGGTCCGCGCTACGACCCCGCATCCATCGCGGCCGGCAACCCTTCGGGTATCGTTCCATTTGTCATCACTCCGAATGTCATCAACCAGCCAATCTTCTCCGTCCGCAAGGTGACCACCAGCGTGAGTATCTGGGACGGTCAGACGGTAGCCCTCGGCGGGCTCATTCGCGAGGATGTGCAGAAAGTAAACGACAAGGTGCCAATTCTTGGAGATATCCCTCTAGCAGGGCGTCTCTTCCGCTCCAATGTGGATCAGAAGATCAAGAAAAACCTCATTGTTTTTGTCACGGCTCGTCTCATGAATGCCGAAGGCCAACCCCTACTGCAGCAAGATGACGAAGAAGAGGCCGTAGAACCGATCGGCCTCCCTGAAGACCTGCCGCCTCCGGCGATCACAACGCGCTCGGTTGGGAAATAGCCCTTTCACAAGCCTCGCCTGCAGAGGAGGTCTTGATTGCTTTTCACGGGTTTCTAAGATGTAGCGATGATTTCGATCCGGGAGGATTTTGAGGTTGGCACGGCCTCGCCGTTCCAACGCGAGGTGGAAGGGATTTTTTCGGAAACCGGCATCCTCTCGGGTGCGGCCTCGTTTGAATACCGCGCCGAGCAGCAGCGCATGGCTGGTGCTGTGGCTCGAACGATCGAGACGGGCGGGCACCTCGTTGTCGAAGCGGGCACAGGCGTTGGAAAATCCCTCGCCTACTTGGTTCCAGCGGCATTGCACGCGGTGCGCACGAAGCGCAAGGCGGTGATCTGCACCCATACGATCGCGCTTCAGGAGCAGCTCATGTTCAAGGACATTCCGCTCGTGCAAAAAATCGTCCCCGACGAGTTCGAGGCGGTATTGCTCAAGGGGCGGCAAAATTATCTCTGCACGACGCGCCTGGCCCGCGCACTCACGCAGTCGAAGGAGTTGTTTACCACTCCCCAGCATGCCGAGTTGGAGCGCATTCGGGAATGGAGCATGCAAACGAAGGACGGCTCGCTGAGCGATTTTCTGGAGCAGCCGGATCCCGCCGTGTGGGAGGAGGTGCGCAGTGAGCAGCACCTTTGCACCCCGAAGACATGCGGCCCGGGCAGCGGATGTTTTTATCAAAACCTGCGCCGACGCGTGGCGAATGCGAAAATGGTCGTCCTCAACCACGCCCTTTTCTTCACGCTGCTGAACGGTGTGGAGGATGCAGAGAACCGCACGGGAGGGCTTCTTTTTGCGAATGACTTTGTGATTTTCGATGAGGCTCACACGATGGAGGAGGTCGCCGCGCGCCACATCGGCATGGAGGTGTCACAACTCGGCCTGCGACGCGTCATTCAGCGCCTCTACAATCCCCGCAGCAAAAAAGGCCTCTTCCAGATGCTCAAAAACGGCCCCGCATGCCGTGCGGTGAGCGATATTCTGCCCGTGGCCGACAGCTTTTTTCAGCAGGTCACCAAACAATGCCATTTCAAAAAAGGCAGGGAGTTCCGTGTCCGCGAAGCAGGCCTCGCCGTGGGCGGCGAGGTGTGCGGCGCATTGGCACGCCTCGGCGAGTTAATCGGCATCGAGGCGGGAAAATGCGAGGATGAAACTCACACCTCCGAACTCCAGGAGGCGGCCCGCAAGCTGCGGGAGGCGCGTGGGGCGATCACGGACTTTCTCGCGCTCGAGGAACCCGACCATGTTTACTGGGTGGAACAATACGGCCGCACGGAGGAGTTCTGCACACTCCGCACCGCTCCCGTGAACCTCGCCGATGCCTTGCGGCGTCTCATCTTTCGCGAGGGCGCGTGCACCGTGCTGACGAGCGCGACGCTTTCCACAGGCGCTCCGGATTTGTCGTATTTCCGAAACCGCGTGGGAGCAGAGGATGTGCCGGCGCTGCAGATCGGAAGCCCCTTCGACTACGAGAAACAAATGAGCCTTCACCTTGTCGAGAAGATGCCCGAACCAAAGGCGCCGGATTACGAGGCTTCGCTGGCCAAGTGGATCGCCCACTTCACCGAGAAAAGCGAAGCCCGCGCGTTCGTGCTCTTCACCAGCTATCAGACGATGCGCTCGGTCGCGGAATTGGTGGAGCCCGTTTTCGAAAAGAGAGGCTGGCAACTCCTCGTGCAGGGTGGGGGAATGCCCACACAACGGATGGTGGCCGAGTTCAAAGAAAATCCGCACAGCATCCTCTTCGGCGTCTCCAGTTTCTGGACCGGCGTCGATGTGCCGGGCGAGGCCCTCTCGAGCGTGATCATCACGCGACTTCCCTTCACCACGCCCGACCATCCTCTCACCGAGGCGCGTCTGGAGGCGATCGAGGCCGAAGGCGGGCGGGCGTTTGAAAACTACTCGCTCCCCGAGGCAATCCTCAAACTCCGCCAAGGCGTCGGCCGCCTCATCCGCAGCAAGACCGACACCGGAACGATCGTCATTCTCGACAGCCGGATCGTGTCGAAGCCGTATGGACGCGCCTTTCTGAGGGCCATGCCGAAATGTCCGGTGGAAATCCACTGAAGCTGGATTTTTCAGATCGAAGCTGATTAGCCTGCACCCGTGGAATCCACACGCCTTCAGGAAATGCCGATGGACGAGCGTCCGCGCGAGAAAGCCGAGCGCCATGGTTTCGAGGCGCTCTCGGATGCCGAGCTGCTGGCGATTTTCATCCGCACCGGTATTCCCGGGAAAAACGCACTCGCCGTGGCACGCGATCTCCTGCGCGACTGCGGCGGCTTCGCGCAACTCTCCCGCTGCACGCCCAAGGAAATCCGCCGCCATGCCAAGGGCATTGGCCCTGCGAAATCCCTCGAAATGGCGGCAGCCTTCGAGATCGGAAAACGCCTGGCCCGTGGCAAGAGCCTCTCGCCAGTCCTCGACACAGCGGAGCGGATTTTTGATTTCTTCGGCCATGAGTTCATGGCCATGCGACAGGAATCGCTGCGGGTCCTCCTCTTAGACACAAAGCTCCGCCTCATCCGCATGGAGGAAATTAGCCTCGGTTCACTGAACGAATGCATCGCGCATCCGAGGGAAATTTTCCGCCAGGCGCTTGTGCACAGCGCGTTCGCCGTAGCCGTGGTCCACAACCATCCGAGCGGCGATCCCTCGCCGAGCGCGGCGGATTACCGGATAACGCGCAGCCTGAAAGAGGGCGCGCATTTCCTCCAAATCAATCTCATCGACCATGTCATCCTGGGCTCGCCGGATGGTGGTCGCGTGCCGTATTTCAGTTTCAAGGAAGCAGGCGTCATATGAAAATCCATCCCACAGCAATCATCTCACCCGAAGCCCGTCTGGGCGAAAATGTCGAAGTCGGTCCCGGTGCAATCATCGGAGCCGGCGTTGTGATCGGCGCGGGTTGCGTGATCCAAGCCCATGCAGTCATCGAAGGCGACACCACTCTCGGCGAAGGCAACACCGTGGGCTACGGCGCTGTCATCGGCGCTCCGCCACAGGACTACGCCCACTCACCCGAGATCAAAAGCTCGGTCGTCATCGGCAACCACAACCGCATCCGCGAATATGTGACGATTCATCGCGGCACAAAAGAGGGCACCGTCACAAGCGTGGGAGACAAATGTTTCCTCATGGTGGGATGCCATCTCGGACACAATGCGCAGGTCGGAAACGAAGTCGTGATCGTGAACAACTGCCTACTCGGCGGCTATGTCCAAGTGGGCGATGGAGCCGTTCTGGGCGGAGGTGCCGTTTTCCATCAATTCGTCCGAGTCGGAAAGCGTGCCATGATCGCCGGAGGCTCGCAGTTCAACAAAGACATCCCGCCGTATTCGATGGCCCAACTCTTCAATCTTCTGTCTGGCATCAATATCATCGGCCTTCGCCGGGCAGGCTTCAAAGCCGAGACCCGCACGGAAATCCGCCGCGCGTTTAAACTCGTCTTCCGCTCAGACATGCCGGTCAAGGCGGCGTTGGAAAAAGCTCGCGAGTCGCAATGGGGCCCCGAGGCTCAGGAATTCTTCGATTTCATCGCCTCTTCCAAACGCGGTTGCGCGACGAGCAATCTTGCCAAGGGACAGGTGATCCCGCTCGAGGATATCGTCGAGTAGGCGGCCTCAATTCGGAATTGTGCCCACAGCCAGCGCCAGAGCGGCGAGGCTGGTCGAGTATTCCGCCACAGCACCTGCCCGCACCGAACGCGCTGCAGCTAGTTGGCCTGCCGCCTCGGTGAGTTCAGAAATCTGGCTCAAACCAGCTTTGTAGGCTGCCTCTGTGGCGTTGAGGTTTTCTTGGGCGGATACCACAAAACCCTCGGCAAAATCCATCCGGCGAGCCGCGCTGAGCGTGTCATGGTAACTCGTCCAGACATCCCGCGTCG
>JBIKUM010000266.1:0-4278 GCA_044347585.1 Terrimicrobiaceae bacterium | reverse complement strand
CGCCGTTTCTGGATGCAAAGGCGGCTCGCGCCGCGCAAATCGGACGGCGACGGCGCGCCTTCCCTACCTTGGGTAAACGAGCGCGCTGACGCGCGGGGGTTGGGGCGATACCTCGTGACACTTTAACTGCTCCAGCAGGAAGTTTTTTCTTCCGTGAAGTAGGCCGATTTCGAGATGTTGGCTGGATGGAAGCCGGTCGCCGATCCCTGCCGCATGAGATTCCAGTTTGGGTTGATATCAGCAGTTCGGTTTTTTTCATCACCTGCTGCACCATCGATCGCTTGGAGCAACCATTGCTCCAACCGGCCATTGCACAGGGCCTCCTTGATTCCATCGCCCACAGAGTGGGTAAAGGTGACTGGTGGGCGCACGCGGCAACAATCATGCCCGATCATGTCCACCTTGTTTTGAGTTTTCCCCAAGAGGCGGTGATTAACAAATGCATTCGTGACTGGAAACATTGGACCGCGCACAGGTATGGCATCCGTTGGCAAAGGGATTTTTTTGAGCATCGGTTGCGAAACGATGAGTATTTCGAGGAGAAAGTGGACTATGTGCTTCAAAATCCGGTTCGCGCGGGATTGGCAGCCGATTGGAGGGATTGGCCATTTACTTTGCTCGCGCAAAGGTGATGCCAAAGGCGGCTGGCGCCGCACAAGTCGGACGGCGACGGCGCGCCATCCCTACCTTGGCAAGCGAGTGCGCTACCGCGCGAAGTTTGGTGCGTTAGCACCTTGTGAATTTTTGGTAGGGACGCCGCGCCGTCGGGTCCCAAGTTTCAGGCGCGAAGACGCCGTTGCTGGATGCAAAGGCGGCTCGCGCCGCGCAAGTCGGACGGCGGCGGCGCGCCTTCCCTACCTTGGGCAAACGAACGCGCTGACGCGCGGGGGTTAGCAGAAGGTAATTTTTCCCCACTCGTGGGTGCGGTGGAAATTTACGGCTTGGTGGGGGGAGGTGGATGAGAGGACGAGGGGGCGGCCGTTGCGGGAGGCGTCGTAGCGGCTGAAGGAGAAACGCCATGATTCGCCGGGGCGGATGTGGTCGCGTCCGCTCACGAGGCTGGCGGGGACTTCCGCGTAAACAGTCCATCGTTGATTTGCGGCGTCGATTTCGACTTGGCTGGAAAATACGCCGTCGTCGAGCTGGGTGGCGGGTTTTCCGAGGGATTCGATATGGAGTTGAAGGCGGAAGTTCGGCGGGGTGACATGGAGCTCGACATAATCGGAGCGGTCTTCGGCTTGCAGGAAAATCTCAAAGACATCCCCGAGTTCCCATGTCCTTTGGTTCGGTCCTGTGGCGAGGGTGAAGATGTCCTGGTCGGGGATTTCGGCGAGGACGACGAGTCGGGAGGAGGTCCAGCCGACGCGGATTTCGGCTGGGAGGAAGCCGGGCTGAGGGGTTTCCATCCAGCCTTGCTGCATGCGAACGGGAGCGGAGAGTGCGAGGGATGCGGGGATCGCCCCGGATTGCGGCAGGTCTTTTTCGGAGAGGGAGGGACAGGAAATGGTGGCGGGTGTGTTCATGGTGATTTCGCGGGGGAGCTTTTTAGCAGAATGGTGTCGTTGCGATACAGATCCTTGTTCGAGGCTTGGAACTCGGCTTTCAGCTGGACTTTGATTTTGGAGACATCGACGAGATCCCACTCCTCGAAGCGGATTTGTCCGCCTTCGCCGCCATTGTGCTGGACGCCAACGAGGAGGTGGCGGGCATCGTCTTGGACCTTGCTGGTGGTGGATTTCGGCTCGTAGTAGAAGGTGCGGAGGGTGCTGGTCTTGGAGCCACGGGCGAAGAGTTTCGGGTCGAGGTAGACGATGGATTGATCCTCCAGAACGAGCCGGAGGTCGGGGTAGCCGCTGCGTTGCTCCTCGCCGGCCGAAGTGCGCGGGATGCCGCAGGACCAGCCGGGCTCTTTGTTGCATTCAGCCATCAATTGCTCCTCGATAAAGCGGCTGGCTTCATTGATGCGACCCACGCTGTGGATGGGGTGCGCGGGATCGTTCATGGCGGCGAGGGTGCGGTCGAGCACGGTGGCAAGGCGCTGGAGCCAAGCGGTATCGGGAGGAACGGGCAGGATGTTTTTACCCGTGGTGGCTGCGAGGACCTCGCTGAAGGGAATGCCTTTCAAATCGCGCCCGTCCTGCAAGAGCCACTCGATGAGGACGGCGGAGTCGGGCTTGGCTTCGTCCGAACGAATGTGTGGTGCCAACGCAACAAGCCCTGCAAGACCGAACAGCAGAGCCTGTCGCCGTCGCGCCATTTTTTAGAATGTCACATTCATCTGTGCGCCCAGCACGAGAGCGTTTGGGATGTTTCCCGTGCCGCCGGGATTGATGATCCACTGCACATTGGGCTGCACATAGGCGAATTTGGTGATCTGGAAACGATAGCCGGCTTCGAGTGCGATCTCGTAGGAGGGCGAGCCCGCGCCTGTCGCCGCCACGGTATCCGCGTAGTCGTCGCTGAAATTTCCATAAACGAAGCCGAGCATCGTGACGTCATGGTCGCGCATGGGGACGAGGCCTTTGTAAACGATGCCGGAGTTCACTTGGAACGGAAGTTTGGAGATGTTCTGCTGCGGCGAGAGGACGAAGGCCGACCACAAGGTGAGGCCCTGATCGCTGCCGGCTTCCTCCTGCCAGACCATCTGGTCGGCGTGCCAGTAGAAGCCGTAGGAATTCGAGGCCGTCTCGGTAGAACCGAATTGCGCGAACTGCCAAGGCGAGTAGTAGGCACCGAACCAGTAGTGACCGAGAAGGCCCTGCATATCGGAGTCCTTCGAAGCAGGCCGCACGGTCTTGCCTTCGGCAAGGGTTTTGCCAGAGGCGACGGATTTTCCATCGGATGGCTTGGAAGCGGAGACGGATTTTTTGAAGAACTCGGGAGTCCAACCCACTTGGCCGATCATGAGCACGCCATCGGAGTTGTTCATGCTCCAGTCGAGACCTCGGTCGCGATAGAGATTGAGTTGGGTGGCTTGGTAAACGCCACCCATGGCGAACCAATCAGGCGAAGGATCAACACGCAGGCGGGCAGCCCAGACTGAGGCAGGGTATGAGGAGAAAGCCGTATTAACAGGCAGGGCCTGTGGGTTGCCGTCGATACCGTTGTTCATGTAGAGCCAGTAGAGCGGCGAGGACGCGAAGTCATCACCCGTGGAAAAGCGGCCGAGCTTGATGCCGACTTTATCTTCGAGGAGGCGCTGTTCGAGAACGAGGGCGTAAAAAACAGCCGTCTCGGTGCCATAGACCTGCTGGACGGTGAACTGGTTGCCGATGTTGCGCGCGGAGAGGTTGCTGCCATTCCGGTCGAGGGCGCTCACGGTGAAAGTAAGACCGTGCCATTTGATGAGCTTCTCGAAGTCGAGCTGCAGGCCGAAGCTGAAGTTATCCGCGTAGGCGAAGCTCTGGGACATGCCGCCAACGGGATTGCCGGCGATGTTGTTCGTGTAGCTGGCAGAGAGTTCCACGCCACTGTCATCAAGCCAATTGCGGACGCCCCACCAGTCGCCGGTGAAGGCGTTGCCGTCGAACCACTCGCTCGAACCAATAAAATTTGAGGGATATGGGTTGTAGTAAGACCAGAAACGCGAATAGCCGAACATGGAGTCTGGTGAATCATAGCCAACCGGAGTTCCTGGAATATCACCGGAATCCTGAGCTGAAACGAATGAGCTTAAGCCAGCCAACACCAACAAGGGGAGGAGGAGTTTTTTCATGCGAGGGCAGGAGTGTCAGAAGCTCCGCCTTATGACAATTTGTTTTTTTGAAGCAAAACAGCCGCGATCGCCTTGCGATGAGGGCTCGGCATGGGGGGGAGATCCTCAGCGGGGAAAGATTTCCACTCTGGCAGCGGCTCGGCCGGGACGATGTGGAGTTCCACTTGGTAGCGGGTAATGGCGTAGCGAATGGTGCAGAGGGATTCATCGCAAGGACCTGCGGGCGGAAGCAGCCACAAGCCCTTCCAGACAGGGCCGGGCGATTGAATCAGAAAAACCCTGCCGCGCTGCGTGGAGAAGGCGCGCCAGTCCTCGGTGCGAGTGATCGCTTTTTTGGCGGGCTTCAGCGGGAGCGTGGCGGGATCGGTGGCTTGGCAAAACCGAGCGACGGGACACGAGGCGCAATCCGGCTGGCCTGCGCGGCAGATCGTTGCACCGAGATCCATGAGCGCGGAGGCATGATGGTGGCCGCCTTTTTTTGGAAGAAGGGAAGCGGCGGCTTGATGGAGGAATTTCTTCCCCGCAGCGGTGGCGATGTTTTCCCGAAAATCGAAAAGACGGGC
>JBIKUM010000545.1:0-4284 GCA_044347585.1 Terrimicrobiaceae bacterium | reverse complement strand
AATTAAAAAAAGCAATTGACTTTGCGTTTTGAAAACAACGTTTTCTAGCCAATTTTTCGTTCGCTCAGGAGTCGCAACAAATTGCGTTAAAAACATTCCCATATTTTTGCTTCGCCAAATGGTCAAGCTGGTCAATATATCGACATTCGACAGATAATTTACATTCAGCGGACGCAAAGTGCCGATTAAACCCCCATCATCATCAAAAATGGGTATTTTCAAAGCTCGCTTCCCTGAAATTACATCGGCAATCAACTCTTCAATTAAATTACTCATTTTAAACTGACCAAAGAAAACAACGAAACTTGCTAAGGGACTTTAGGCTTGAACTTGTTTAGTTCATCCACCACAACAGCCATCACGTCAAATGAGACTGCGGGCTCGTCATTCACAAAACTCTCCACTCGACCCTTCGCCACACCTCGAACGAAGCTGGTTAAGGAGGCATGCATGTCCAATGTATCGCCAGGGAGGATTTGACGCTTCACGAGAACATTATTTAGCAGGC
Source organism: Terrimicrobiaceae bacterium (assembly GCA_044347585.1). Lineage (GTDB taxonomy): Bacteria > Verrucomicrobiota > Verrucomicrobiia > Chthoniobacterales > Terrimicrobiaceae > UBA967. Next base: position 3,776 of record JBIKUM010000545.1, on the reverse strand, counting down.
GATCGGCCGTTTCGCGTTTTTTGTAACCATCCAAACTCAAGAATGTAAGCAAAAAGGACTGCATGCATGCTTCAATTTGAATAAAACCCGGAACGCTAGGCGCGCCAGGAAAATGCGCTGGAAAATAATCTTCATTATAAGTAAAGTTTTTTCGCGCTACCACCGTCTTTCCCGGCTCGATATCCAACACTCTATCCAAGAATAGCCACGGATATTTATTCAGCAAGCATTCCTTGATTTTTGAAATACCAAAATCAATTTGATCGCGCTTGACTATTTGCGGTGCAACAGATTCCGAAGTCATTTTTTTCAGGTGCCCAGTAAACTTGGGGAAAAGTTCAGGTACGACTATCACACATTCCATCGAACATGCGAGCACCCCATCTACAAAACCCTTTACGCTCCCACGGGAGACTCCGCGACTAAAACTATCCAGAGTCGCCTCCAAATCAAGACGCTCTCCACATGAAATCTTCCGAAAAAACTGGACATTGTTGAATCGATTGCTCATTGCAATCAAGCCACGATTGCCATCAAGCGACAAAAATGTCATCAGAAACATTTGCGACATCGATTCGATCTGAATGACGTTCCACACCTTTGGCTCTGAAGTGTCATACCCATGGAAAAACCATTCGTTATAGCTAAATAACTTAAAGCCTTTGGCATATTTTCCAGGGATACATTCGGTCACTCGATCTATAAAAAGCATTGGAAAACGATTTTTTTGACACGCCAATATCCCTGGTATATCGAAGGAAACGCTCTTTTCAATCATGATTCATCTCCTTTGATTTTGTATGCCACCTTGCATTCACTTACTTTGTTAACACCAACCAGACCAGTTGCGATTGCCGACGCCATCCCCATAGCAACGCTATCTATTCGAACGCGAATTTCGAATTTCTCCCCAGGTAAAACCTGTTTATAAAAGCGCGCCTTATCCACTGCAAACAAAATCAATGGGACTTTATTTGTTCGACTTAGATAATTGGTAATCAACAATGGAATCGCTACTGCTTGGGTAAATGCCTCAATTTGGAGAGAACCCGGCATAACAGGGTTTCCAGGGAAGTGCCCTGGAAAGAACCAATCATCAGAACGAACCAATTTATATGCATGGCATGACTGCATTGGTTCAATAGAGTAAATTCCGTCAAGCAATAGCATGGGGAATCTATGCTCCAGAATTGACTCTATTTTAGGAATCTCCATTAAGCAACTCGCCATCAAAATTTTTGAAAATCATGTGAGTATCGCAACCGGAAATCTCTAATGAGGCGACATTTCAAATATGAGCAAAGCCATCAACGCGAATGTTTTCGCCATTAACATAAGAAGCCAAGTCGCTTGCAAGAAACAGACACACATTAGCAACCTCCTCAGAGGTCCCAACTCTCGCATCGAGATAAACACCTTGAGTCAGTTGATCTTGCACATTCTTTGGCCCAGAGCGGAACATGTCCGTATCTATAAAACCCGGCGATACACAATTCACGCGAATGTTGAAGCGCCCCAGTTCTTTTGCTGCAGTTTTTGTTAACGCAATAACAGCACCTTTAGAGCTTGAGTAAGCAGTTTGCCCACGCATACCTCCCTCATCTCCACAGATACTTGCAATATTAATGATTGAGCCAGCTTTTCTTGGGGTCATCAGGCGTGCAGCGAATGACATGAGGTCGAACAATGCAAAAACATTTACCTCATAAATATCTCTTAATGTTTTTCTGTCAAGCATGGTTATGAGCGTATCCACCAAAATCCCAGCATTATTAACAAGACAGTCCAACCGCCCGCACTCGTCTTTGATGCGAACAATTGCACTTTTTACCCCGACCCTGTCTGTTACATCAAAATAGATTGGAATTATTTTTCCGCCTTCGTAGGACTGATCAGTCAAATGAGACAGAGAACCAGATGTCTTGGCATTGGCATAAACCACAGCACCATTTTGTGCAAATTTTTTTGCAATACTATTACCAATCCCTCTACTGCATCCCGTGACCAGTACAACTTTATCTCTTAACATCACACAAAACTCCTTCCACTAAGCTCTTCCTTGTGGAAACACTATAAGTACCGCCACAGAAAATCAAATTTCAACTTGATATTTTTTGAGAATCTCTTTGCCGATGGCAAAGGACCCAAATTCAATGACATCGTCAATATCAAGCGTAATGCCGAATGCTTCCTCTAGCGCAGTCATTAGACCCATATGACCAACACTATCCCATGAGGCGATATCTTGGTATTTCAGGTCTTCAAGCACGGATTTGTCGACCAAAAATGTGCTAGTAAATGCTTCGATGTATTTTTCGTGATTACTCATTTAAGACTCCTTGATGAAAAAATTAGACCTTTGAGACAATGCGTGACATGGCTCGAATAATATCGAACCCGTCCCAAATATTACCTATATCGAGTGCTTTACCAACCCGAACAATCCGATCGATTCCGGCGAGCCCATTTGAGACCACCATCTGAGCGATCAAATCAAGATCCACGCCAAAACACGTAAGTGTTTGGTACCTCGTACTGACAATGCGCCGCAACTGCGTAAATTCGTTATCAATGGATTCAAAGAAGAAACCGTAACGACCGCGATGATCCTCAATATTCTCTGGCAATTCGTCAAGAGCAACGCGTAAAATTCGGTTATCTGAAGTGGGCGTCGTCCTGATGCCCTTGATCTTGATTGCTGTGCGGCAAAGATGAGTGAATTTTTCAACTGCATGAATGCCTGGCAACTCTTCTTTTGTATTCAGTAATTCTTGCATAGCGTCCCAGAAACGCTCCTGGGCAGCCTCGACTTCCTGCGCTCCGCCTTGCCAAAGAATCAAATGCGGCGATGAACATGCGTTTTGGTCTAGTAAATAAACATCGTTGAAAAATCCATTCGCCAATGCCTGAAGTTCTATGCTTTGAGCGGCTAATACCGCACGCGCGGAAATCAGGCACATTGAGTAGCGGTCAGCAAAAGCGATATCCACGCACCGAGGAGAGGCGGGCATCCGGCGCAGATGGTGAATGGTGCTATCCCCACCCCATAACAGGCGTACATCCGCTACAGCCGACAAGCTCTGGGTGATGGTGTCATTGCGCGGATAGCTGATCAAGCTGTTCATTGAGGCAACACGACTATGTTCGGCCTGCACTAGAAGATCGTCGGCGACTGCACATAAGATATTTGCTTGGACAGGAAGACTCTCTGGCACACGCACGATGTTGACCGTACCCGCGAGCAATCCGAACGCAAATGAATAAGCAAAGTTAACAGGAACATTAGCAGGCGCAATATGTAATGCCACCCCTCGCCCCAATCGAAGCTGTTCTGGGCCGAGCTCGCGCTTAAGTTTTGCCAAATTGGCCGGACGGCACCAATAAGCAAAACTCGCAACGTCTGGGTAGGCTCGAATGTCGGGCCGAGCCATCAAACGCTTAGACCATGCGGTTAGGAAGGTCACAGCTTCAGGGGCATAAGGCGGCAGCGTCTTGTCCTGCAGGTCGGCTAGGCTGCAACCCGCAATAACGCGCACGGGCAGATCAGCGATGTGTTTCATGCGTATCACTACATCCGCGTACTTCGGCCTTGGCGAGCCGACCATGCACATGGAAGTACTTGCCAAGGCGACCGCAAGGGCAATCATCTTCGCCGAGGATCGTGCCACGGTCCTCGGTCAGCAGGGCATGGCCTGGATAACTTCTCGGCAACATTGAGAGTACCTCGATTACCCCCTCGTCTCCTTGCGCCGCGACCTCGAAATCTTCTAGGCGAC
>JBIKUM010000017.1:0-15712 GCA_044347585.1 Terrimicrobiaceae bacterium | reverse complement strand
CGATGCACGGTATTTTGGACCGCTCTTTCCTATCGGGTGGATGACCGGCGGATGGTCGCCCCATTCTGCATGGCCAAAATGGGAAGGCCCCATCCTTCCCCTCTCGAAAGTTCCTGGCTTTGATTCCTTCTTGGTCGCGAACGGAAGAGTCCAAAGGGCCGACGGCGCCTACTTAGATGCACTGGAGAAACTCATCCGCGTCCAACGCGGAGCCAGATACAAAGACGCACCGACCAAGTTCGAATTCGATACCGGCATCGTCGTTCCCATCACCTTCCGCATGCAAATCGACGACCTCAAAAAAATAAAAGGTCTGGCCGTGGAGATCATCGCCGACCAGCAGGAGCTCAAGGCGCAATTAGACCACTTTGCGAAAAAAGATTCGAAAGTCTGCGCAACAATCAAAAAATGAAGTTTGCCGAACTCGCCATTTCAACGACTCGAAGAAATTCGCTGGTCCGCCAGCAAATACTCGCCACCCGCTAAAGCGCTCAAATGCTACCAACGCGCTTTTTGAATCCAAAATTCGCTTGTTTCCAACACGCGACCCGATATTGTCAGACTTTATAAAGAAAATCTCCCAACTTGCAGTGTATTAAATATCAATAATTAATGCCCGACCCCTTTCACAGAGACCCGGTCGCGTCCTCGCCGCTCAATGTCTCATTCGCCGCCGCAAGCGGCGCTCATTGCGATGGTCATGCCCAAGTGAAGCGTGTGGAGCCGCCAGAGTCTCATTCGCCGCGACCAGCGGCGCTCATTGCTCCCCCGCAAACAAATCCCCCACCCGGCATTTGAATACCTTGGCAAGGTGGATCAATTCAAAGTCGGTGACGCACCGCAGGCGGCTCTCGATCTTTCCGATACCGGAGCGTGGGACATCCCAGCCAACACGCTGGCAGGCCGCAGCGAGGTCCTCCTGCGACCAATCCATCGCGACTCGCAGACGGCGGACTTGCGGTCCAATCAGATTTTTGTGATGAGCGCCCATTGTGCTGGAATGAGCACTTGACGCTATAGGTCGGCATGGTCAGTTTTGTTCCGTTTTGGGAACAAATTTATGAAAAGATTGTTTGCTGCTCATCCGACTATCCTCTCGCTGGTCGTATTCGCGTTCATAATCCTAAATTCGGCAGTTGGGCCTTCTGACCTTGAATTAAAATGCTGAAATCTAAAGTTAAGCAGATAAGGGGCTTTTATCCGAGATGGTGAACTGCGGAGCAGTTGGATTGCTTTGAAAAACAGGCCGTTTTGGTGGAATTGGAACTTTCAACTGTCGAATTTAGGATCATTGCTCAAGCAAGCTCACTCGACGGCGCGTTGTCCCAAGGTCTCGGGATCATCGCGAAGTTCCTCTACATTATTGCGGTCATCGGCAAACTTATCCTTCTCACTCTCGCTTCCGAGCTTTGGAGGTGTCATCAGGAAGATGCCCTTCTTGGTAAGCGCCATCGCGCTTGGCGGCACCTGACCGTATTCACGCAGATTCCATTCCGCATAGTGGCAAGCTTGCTTGATCAAAGATTCCAATCGCTCCCGCTTCGTTTGGGGTTTCTTCAGAGCGATCATCTGATCTCAACTCCCAGCCAAAAACATCTCAATCTTTAATCTGGGTATGCACTTCATTCAACCATACACAACGTTTTGTGGTTATGCCGGAAAGCGCGCCGTTTTTTGATCAATATAGAGTGGCCGGTTGAGTCATGTGCATACCCAGAATCTTTAATGTAGCCATGAAGAAGGCTTGTCTGCTTTTGGACTATACACTGGTCCTCTGCCAAGCAGCCTTCTAGGCCGGTCTTGAAGAGTTGTGCAGCGATGCGATGGGCAGTGTAGAGACCTCCTCGCGTGTTTTTATCTGTTGGGCGCTTGCGGTCCCAGTTGTAGAGGCCTTGCGAGGCATCAAGGAGTTCCATCTCATCATGGCTTCCATCTTCATACTCGATGCGAATTTTTGAAACCGCTGGGTGATTCTGTGTGGAGGTATCACTCATGGGTTTATTTAAATTGAGGTAATGCTCGGCGAAAAGGTTTGCTGGCCAGTCGTGTGATTCGCGTGAATTTTGTCCAGCGTCCGCCGGGCGAGGTAGGATGTGGCTCTGCAGGGGACTCTCCTCCACCACCACCATCCGAGTCACCGCCCTTTGGCGCCATCCATGCGACCAAGTAGAGGATTCCCACAAGCAGCAATAACGGCCATGCGGGAACGAAGAATGCCGCGAAAAAGAAGAGCAGAAAGACGATGGGCTTCAGCATAAGTGCGAGATCAAAAAAATTCCCGGCTCACTCTCTTTGCGGGCGGTGGGAAAAATGGGTGTTGTAGAGCAGGCTCCAGAATTCCTCGTAGGGTTCGAGCTTCGCCTTTTGATGGGGTGTCGCCTTGATCATGTCCTTGAAGTTGTCGTAGTCGATCAAGGCCGAGAGCTTCGCCTTCACCGCGTCCATCTCCTCTTGGGTGTTGAGATACACGCGATATGGATAGTCGCTGTGAGCGTATTCGTGCACCACGGGACGCTTGGCCAGATCGGAGGAGACGAGTTCGGCGAAACGCTTCAGGTCATCCTTGTCGCGGCCACGAATGTTGAAAACTGCTGGGCCGTCCGGGTTGAGATGGGAGGTTTTTTTAGTGATCGAATAGAAGCCGATTTGGGTGAGAATCCACATACTGAAAATATATCACTCTTCGGAATATTAGAAAGCCTCTTGAGCTGCATCCTGAATTGCTCTGCGGCGTTTTTAGGAGATATTTCAAACCCTCATTTCATCTTCAGAAAAGCACTCGCTTTTTGTGCTTGCGCGCAGCTGGTTTCGGATACCTTTTTCCCATGAATTAATTGCCTCCTGGAAGCCCCGGCGATCTCCAACGACGCCTCTTTCAAATCTCCGAAACGCTCTCCCTCGAAGAGCGCAATCTTCGCAATAATCCCTCGGGCCTCTCACGGGCCGCAGATTTCATCGAGGAGTTTTTTACACGGTCTGGATTCAGCGTTTCGCACCAGACTTTCCAAGTCGATCGCGTTGATTGCCACAACCTCGAAGCTGTGCCTCGCAACTTTTGCGGATTGCAGGAACCCCACTGGATTCTCGGTGCGCACTATGACTCGGCTCCGGGCACCTTTGGAGCGGATGACAATATCTCCGCCGTGGCGATCCTTTTGGAAACCGCTCGCCTCCTTGCGCAATCGCCCAACCCGCCGCGTAATATCCGCTTCGTGGCCTACACAAACGAGGAACCGCCCCATTTCATGAACGAGTCGATGGGCAGTCGCGTCCATGCCGCATCCTGCCGAAAAAACGGCGACAATCTCCAAGGCATGATCTGCCTCGAAAGCCTCGGGTATTATTCAAACGAGCCCGGTTCGCAGGAGTTGCCCATTTACGGTGTTCCCGATGAGACACTCACATTCGCACGCTCACGTGGCATCGATCCAACGATCGGAAACTACATCGCCATCGTGGGCGATGAGCATTCGACCCCACTGCTTGCCCGCTTTGATGCCGCGTTCTCCATAGACCCTGTGCCCACTCTCCCGCTCGTCATGCCCGAAATGCGCCTCTCTGACCACCTATGCTACTGGGATGAGGGCTTCCCCGCCTTGATGCTCACCGACACCGCGATGTTTCGGAATCCCAACTACCACCAACCTACCGACACCGTGGAGACGCTCGATTTTAAGGCAATGGCATCGATCACTGAGAACTTGGTATCTGCCTTGGCTCGATTTGCAGGAATTTTCCCCTCGTCTTGATTTTTCAGGCTACTAAATTCTGTTCTATGCGTGCGATAGTCGTCAGATTGTCTGACCTCACTTTTCTTTCCTCGGAAGACCTCTCGGGTGCTTGCTCTCAGGCCGAGCTGGGAGAAAAAATCATCAAGCAATTTACGTTTCTAACTGGAGACCTCCGCGTCACGATCACCGATGGCACAGCCCGTATCGAATATCGTCAACCGAACACAAAAAAAATGATCGAGGCTCAACGGCTGTCTGAGAAGGCCGCTAAAAATGCCAAGAGTGGTTACTTTCCACATGCTCTCCATCTATCTTCACACAAGCCCTCGCGGCGAATCCTGCCCTGCCAGTGACGCATTGCGATCTTGCGATGCTCCACTATGAACTCGGCGATTTGTCGGCAGCCAAGGATCAGCTCATCGATGCCCTGCGACTCGCTCCGGATCAAGATGCCGGCTAACAGGACGATGCTGGACAGCCGCCTACACGCCCCGACTTTGAATGATTACCGTTTTAAGGTTTTTTTGTTATAAGCCGACATTCGTTTGTGCTTCCAGGGTGACTCCATCGGTTTGGCTGTGATATGAAATCATCCACTCCATGCGCGCCTCGAATACCCCTGAAAAAAATAAATCCCTCGAGTCCTGGATCTGGGACGCGGCTTGCTCGATTCGCGGGGCGAAGGATGCTCCGAAATACAAGGACTACATCCTTCCACTCATTTTCACCAAGCGCCTCTGCGATGTTTTCGACGATGAGCTGAACCGCATCGCCAAGGAAGTCGGATCGCGCAAAAAGGCGTTCCAGCTTGTGAAGGCCGACCACAAGCTCGTGCGCTTTTACCTCCCCTTGATTCCCGACGATCCCGATCAGCCGGTTTGGTCGGTCATCCGCAAGCTCTCCGACAGGATCGGAGAGGGCGTCACCACTAACATGCGGGCCATCGCTCGGGAGAACCCGCTTCTCCAAGGCATCATCGACCGTGTGGATTTCAACGCCACCACCCACGGCCAGCGCGACCTCGACGACGACCGCCTCTCCAATCTCATCGAGGCCATCAGCACGAAGCGCCTTGGGCTCGAGGATGTGGAAGCCGACATCATCGGCAAAAGCTACGAATATCTCATCCGAAAGTTCGCCGAGGGCGGTGGACAGAGCGCGGGCGAGTTTTACACTCCCGGCGAGGTTGGTGAAATCATGGCCCGCGTCCTCGATCCGGAGCCGGGCATGGAAATTTATGATCCCACCAGCGGATCAGGCGGCCTCCTCATCAAATGCGAACTCGCCATGGAGGCCAAGATGAAAGCCGCCGGGCAATCGACCTACGCGCCTCTGAAACTCTTCGGTCAGGAATATGTCCCCGAGACCTGGGCCATGGCCAACATGAACATGATCATCCACGACATGGAGGGTCAGATCGAAATCGGCGACACATTCAAAAACCCCAAGTTCCGCGACAAGCGCGGCAAGCTCCGCACCTTCGACCGCGTGGTTGCCAATCCCATGTGGAACCAGGACTGGTTCACCGAGGCTGACTACGACGCCGACGAACTCGGGCGTTTCCCGTCTGGTGCTGGTTTCCCCGGCAAATCCTCTGCCGATTGGGGCTGGGTCCAACACATGCTCGCGAGCCTCAATGACCACGGTCGCGCTGCCGTCATCCTCGACACCGGAGCTGTCTCCCGTGGCTCTGGCAATGCCGGTGCCAACAAGGAAAAAACCGTCCGCCAGTGGTTCGTGGACTGTGACCTCATTGAGAGCGTCCTCTACCTGCCCGAGAATCTTTTCTACAACACCTCCGCCCCCGGCATCGTTCTCTTTCTCAACAAGGCCAAGCCGACACCGCGCAAAGGCAGGGTCTTCCTCGTCAATGCCAGCCAGATTTTTGAGAAAGGCGACCCGAAAAACTTCATCCCCGATGCCGGAATCCAGCGCATCGCCGAGACCCTCCTTGCTTGGAAGGAAGAGGAAAAACTCAGCCGCATCGTCGATCACGCCGAACTGAAAAAGAACGACTACAACATCTCTCCCAGCCGCTACATCCACACCAGCGACGCCGAGACCTACCGGCCCATCGCCGAGATCGTCGAGGAGCTGGATGCCATCGAGGCCGAGGCCAAAGAGACGGACAAGGCCCTGCGGGAAATCCTCAAGCAACTTGGAGTGTGATGAAAATTTTCATCAGCAGCGTGCAGAAAGAATTTACCACCGAGCGCAAGGCTCTGGCCGAGTATCTTTCCACTGATCCGTTGCTGAGACGCTTCTTCGAGCCCTTCCTCTTCGAGCGCGATGTGCCAGCGTCGGATCGTCGGCCCGATGAAGTTTATCTCGACGAAGTCCGGGACTGCGACATCTACATCGGCCTCTTTGGTGACGATTACGGCAGGGAAAACCAAGCTGGACTTTCCTCCACTCATCTCGAATACGAGGAAGCCACTCGGTTCGGGAAAAGCCGCCTGATCTTCGTGAAGGGTGAGACCGATGATGCGAAGCACCCGAAAATGAGGGCGCTGATCCGTGGAGTGGCCGATAATCTCGTTCGGCGTCGCTTCAATTCTCCGGAAGAACTCATCGCTTCCGTGTATGCCAGCCTGGTCCGGATTCTCGAAGATCGCGAACTCATCCGTGTCGGTCCCTTCGATGCCTCGTTCTGCCGCAACGCCTCCCTGGACGACTTGGACGAAACCAAGATCACCCGTTTCTTGGGGCTTGCGCGTCGTGGTCGCCATTTTCCATTGCCGGCTGATACACCAGCCCACGAGGTGCTGGCACACCTCAACCTTCTCGACAAGGGGCGTCCGACCAACGCCGCCATTCTGCTTTTTGGCAAGCAGCCGCAACGGTTCCTGATCACCTCCGAGGTCAAGTGCGCCCACTTCCACGGTCGTGAAGTGGCAAAGCCCATTCCTTCCTACCAAGTTTACAAAGGCACGGTCTTCGATCTCGTCGATCAGGCCAAGGATTTCGTCCTCTCCAAGATCGATCTTTGGGTCGGAACACGGGAAGAAAGCACGCGGGTTCCCACGAAATACGAAATCCCCCAAGAGGTCGTCGCCGAAGCCATCGTCAACGCCGTCGTGCATCGCGACTACACCAGCAACGCCAGCGTCCAGGTCATGCTCTTCAAAGACAGACTGGAAATTTGGAATCCCGGTTCCCTGCCGCCGCCCCTGACTCCAGAGACACTGCGCGGCCCGCACGCTTCCGTTCCTCACAACCCTCTCCTCGCCGAGCCGATGTATCTCACCAAATACATCGAACGCATGGGCACCGGCATCCGCGACATGATCCGACGGTGCAAAAACGCCGGACTCCCCGAGCCTGAGATTCGCATGGATGCGGGATCCTTCGTCCTGACGATCCGGAGGAAAACGGCAACACGAGCGACCCAGCTGGAACAAGGGCAAGTAACCAAACAAGTCGGCGGACGGCTAGAGTCACGGCTAGAGTCACGGCTAGAGTCACGGCTAGAGTCACGGCTAGAGTCACGGCTAGAGTCACGGCTGGGTTCGGCTCTGGCGGCTAAAGTTGTGCTGGCCATCCGCGAACACCCTCTCGGCAAGGCTTCCATCGCCCCGATCCTTGGTCACAAGACCGTTTCGGGGGAACTCCACAAGCAAATCAAACGATTGGTAGATGCCGACTACATTGAGCCAACCATTCCCAACAAACCCAACAGTCCCCTCCAGAAATACCGCCTCACGGAAAAAGGCCGACGCTTGCTGGAAGAACTCAATTCCGCAGGAGGCAAACCATGAAGACGGAAGAAAAGAAACCGCAGATTTCGCAGAGGAACGCAGATGGCTTTCTGCAATTCCCTATCTGCGCCCATCGGCGTCATCTGTGGTTCAAAAACTTTCCGGGAATGGAGACAGACAATAGCTTGATGGGGATTCAAGAAGGGATCGGTTTATGAGCGACGAACCCCTCGAAATCATTCAGAGCGGCAAGGGCATCGCTGCCGATGTGCGCAGCATGATTGAGCAGACCCGCTCCCAAGTTGCACGCGTCGTCAATGCCGGAATGACTCTCCTCTACTGGCGTATTGGCAGACGCATCCTGAACGAGGTGCTTCGCAATCAGCGGGCCGAGTATGGGCAGGAGATTTTGCAGACACTGTCTGCAAAATTGGTGCCCGAGTTTGGACGAGGCTTTTCCAAGCGAAATCTCAGCTACATGGTTCAGATGGCAGAGACATTTCCTGATGCGGAAATTGTCTCTACACTGTCGCGACAATTGGGCTGGTCGCATTTCAAGGAGATTATTTACCTCGAAAATGACCTCCAGCGCGACTTCTACGCCGAGATGTGCCGGGTCGAGCGATGGAGCGTCCGCACCTTGCGTTCCAAGATCGACTCCATGCTCTTCGAGCGCACCGCCATCTCGAAAAAGCCCGAAGAAGTTGCCAAGGCCGAACTCGCCGCTCTCCGCAGCGAGGATCGACTCACTCCCGACCTCGTTTTTCGAAATCCCTACATACTCGACTTCCTTGGCCTCAAAGACCGCTTCCTCGAAAAAGACCTCGAAGATGCCATCCTGCGCGAACTCGAAACCTTCCTCCTCGAACTCGGCAACGGCTTCGCCTTCCTCGGACGCCAGACCCGCATCCAGATTGACTCCGACGACTTCTATCTCGACCTCCTCTTCTACCATCGCCGACTCAAGCGCCTCATCGCCATCGATCTCAAACTCGGCGACTTCAAAGCCGAATACAAAGGCCAGATGGAGCTCTACCTCCGCTGGCTTGCCAAAAACGAGCAGCAACCCAGCGAGGAATCCCCGCTGGGCATCATCCTCTGCGCCGGGAAAAAAACAGAGCAGATCGAACTGCTCGAACTCGACCAAGGCGGCATCCATGTCGCCGAATACCTCACCGCGCTTCCGTCCCGCGAATTGCTCCAACAAAAACTCCACGCCGCCATCGAAATGTCGCGGGCCCGTTTGGAGAGACAGGAAGGAATCGCGGAGTGATGACGGAAGAAATGAAACCGCAGATTTCGCAGAGGAACGCAGATGTCTTTCTGCATTTTCCTATCTGCGCCCATCGGCGTCATCTGTGGTTCAAAAACTTTCCGGAAAGAGAGACAGAGAGGGGCTTGATGAGGATTCAAGAAGGGATTAGGGCATGAAACTCGATGCATCCCGTTTCCCCAGGGAGTGGAAAATCGGACCCATCGCCGAGTCGTTCGATTTTACAAGTAAGCCCCGTGGCCTCGACCTATCGCAGAACGGTGCCGAAATCCCATTCTTCCGAATGGATCAAATTCCCTTGGGAAGAATTCATGTGTCTGATTTCACGCCGAAGCCTTTGGCTGAACTCGGCAGCGGCACCTATGTCGAGAATGGCGATCTCATGGTTGCCAAGATCACCCCGTCTTTCGAAAACGGAAAACAGGCCATCGTCGATATCGATACGAACTTCGCTTACGCCACAACAGAGGTGATCCCAATGCGAGGCAGGGAGAGGGTATCAGATACACTCTTCTTATTCTTTTACCTTTTGCACCCCGAAGTTCGCTCTGACCTGGCAGGAAAAATGGAGGGCAGCACAGGACGGCAGCGACTAAGTAAATCGGTTCTCAGTGAACGCACAATCCCGCTTCCCCCACTCCCCGAGCAGAAGAAAATCGCACACATCCTTTCGACGGTGCAGCGGGCGATCGAAGCGCAGGAGCGGATCATTGCGACCACCATCGAGCTGAAAAAGGCCCTCATGAAAAAGCTCTTCACCGAAGGCCTCCGCAACGAACCCCAAAAAAAAACCGAAATCGGGCCTGTGCCCGAGAGTTGGGAGGTGGTGGAGATTGGTTCCCTCGCAAAGGTGGGGAACGGCTCCACTCCGAAACGAGCGAACGAATCCTATTGGAACGGCGGAACCATCCCATGGCTAAACAGCACGAAGATTCACGATCGCTTCATCACGGAAGCTGAACAATTCGTCACGCCGCAAGCCGTCAAAGAATGCCACCTGCCGAAAGTTGCACCAAACAGCCTGCTCATCGCGATTACAGGCCAAGGAAAGACCCTTGGGAACTCGGCGATCACCCGGATCGAGACTTGCATCAATCAGCATCTCGCCTATGCAATGTTTCACTCGCAGAAGATCGTTCCTGATTTCGTGCTTTGGTTCATGCAGACGCGCTACGACTACCTCCGGGCAATTGCGCACGGCGGAGGAAGCACCAAAGGGGCGCTGACCTGCGGCTTCTTGAAGACCCTCCCGATACCAGTCCCATCCAAGGATGAGCAGAAGGAAATCGTCACCGTATTCCAAACACTTGAAGAAAAGCAGGCCTCGGCAGCCAGCAAACGGTCCGCGCTCCAAGACCTCTTCCGCACCTTCCTTTACGAACTGATGACCGCGAAGACCCGCGTTCACGAATTGGAGATTCAAACCCTTATTCCTGCTTAGAAAATATGGAATCGGAGACTCCTTCCCAACCAGAACAACCACCGCAGCCAACGGATCTCCGAGCGGAATTGTTTCAAGACCTCTCAACTCGATTCGCTACGGAGCTCAGCTCGAAGGGCTCACTTCTAACCGCCGCACAGGAAGCGTTGGTCGAGTTGCTGAATTCGGATGCCCCAACAGCAGCTGAGATTATCGCGGCCACTTCCAAGAGCGATCCCCCAAAAGAGGAGGCGAGCCATGAGTGAGAATGTTCGGCTGATCAAGTTCGAGCATTTCCGCGGCCTCCCTGCCAACGAATTCAAGCTCAAGGGAAAGAGCCTCGTGCTTCTTGGCACGAACGGCAAAGGCAAGAGCGCCTTGGTCGACGGGATAGAGTTTGTCTTTTCTGGGCAAATCGCACGTTTCATAGGCGTCGGGACCGGGAGCATTTCTCACGACGACGCGGTCAAGAACATCAAAACAGGCGGAGACCCAAGGGTGATTCTCTCGCTCAGCCCTTCAAACGGCGAAATCTCCCGCAAGCTCTCCTCGGACAAGACGGAGATCACCGATCGACCGGCGGTCAAAGACTTCTTTGCGCTGCACCCAAAGGTTGATGGCTTTGTTCTCCGCCGTGCGAAGATCTTGGACTTTGTTTGTGATCAAGATGCGGACCGGTATCAGAAGTTTGTCCAACTCCTCGGGATTACAAAGGTGGATCGGCTTCAACGCGTGTTTGTCGAAGCTGAACGCCAAGCGAACACAGCAGCCGATCGGGCACGGGCAGCCCTTCAGACAAAGCTCGTGGTGTTTAACGATCCTGTTCTTGGATTCGTGCCCGCAAACCTCGCACAGGTCTTTGCTCAGATAGCGAAGACCGTTGAAGTTTTCGGTTTGGACAAGATCGAGAAGTGGGAGGATTTGGAATCTCGGCTACCATTGCTCAAGGCGAAGAGGCCTCAAGCCAATCGAGAGAAGATCGACGCAATCACCCGCGCTTTGGTCAGCATCGAAATGCCGCTCGCGACTGTGTCCGACGCCGATTTCGAGGCCGTCAACGAGTTGCGCATCAAAATTGCCGAGTTGGCCGCTTCCTCTGTCGAGGCTCCGCGCAGCAGGGTCATTGAGGAAGGCAGGAGCTACTTGGCTGGGCATAAAGACGAGACGCATTGCCCCCTGTGTGAGTCCAAATTTGCGCAACCGTTGGACGCTTTGCTCGCCCGGCTCAAAGAACGAGGCGCAGCACTTCAGGAGTTGCGTAACGCAAAGTCCAATCGAACTGCTGCCCTTGGGCGCATTAGACAATACGCAGTGTCAGTTGCGGAACTGCTCAAGAAGGACCTGGCACATTCCGACTTGTTCGAGACTGCTACTCTTACTGAGTTAAGGAATGCACGAACAAAGGCGCTACGGCTTACCCGGCTCCTTGCACGCGCAGGCAAGGAGGACTTCGCCGAGGATGTGGCGGTTTCCGGTGATCTTCAGAAGATTGCTGAGATTCGAACAGCGGTGGCGGTCGTTCTAAAAAAGCAAAAGGACGACTTGGTTCCACCAGACTCTACGAAGTTAGAGACTGCGATTGCCTTGCTGGAACGGGCAATGGCCTCTTGGCAAGATGTGGAGAAGGCTGAATCCGCAGTAGCAGGGTCCGCAGAAATCCTCCGCCGGATGACAACTGCAAGGGAGTGCTTCTCCTCAGCTCGGGAAGGTGCGATCCAGCAAGTGTTCACGAAGATCTCGGGCAAGGTTCTGGAGTATTACAAGGTTCTCCACGACTTCGCCGACGGAGGGGAAGCATCGGAATGCACTGCGCTTGAATTGAAACCCACCTCCCGGGCGGTCGCGGGCGGACTGCGCCTTGCCATTCAGTTCCTGGGTCTGGCGAACTCGAAGGATCCGCGCGCTTTCTTGAGTGAGGGACACCTGGATTCTCTTGGTCTATGTCTGTTTCTCGCCGCTGTTCGCATTTTCAATCCTCCGGGAACTCTCCTCGTGCTGGATGATGTGCTGACGAGCATCGACAAGGAGCACAGACGACGTGTCGGCGAACTGTTGTTCACCGAGTTCAAGGACTTCCAGATCATCCTAACGACCCACGATGAGCACTGGAACGAGCTTCTGCAGTCAAGCGCCCGAGCCATGGGGCTGCAGAATCAATGGCAGAATATTCAGATCAACGGCTGGACCGTGGACACGGGACCGGTCCTTTCAGTGTCTGATAGCTCTTGGGAGTTCATCGCGGAGAATCTGACGGAAGGAAACTACCGCAACCTTGGCGGGCCGTTTCGCATTGTCCTCGAAGACTTTCTCACGCGCGTTGCGGCAAAGATTGAACTGAAAGTGAGGTTTAAGTCAGACGGGAAATATACCGCAGGCGACTTCGTTCTCTCAGGCGGCATCGCCGACGATTTACGTAAGCTGTTGGTTAAAGCAGATCCAGCCAACGAAGCTGCTATCAGGGTAGACCTTGCAAGAGTGCTTGGCCAAGGGGACCTCATCAACTTTCTTAGCCACAATAACCCTGGACGGCTTGATGTGAC
This sequence comes from Terrimicrobiaceae bacterium, assembly GCA_044347585.1. GTDB lineage: Bacteria > Verrucomicrobiota > Verrucomicrobiia > Chthoniobacterales > Terrimicrobiaceae > UBA967. The sequence continues at coordinate 3,050 of JBIKUM010000017.1, read as the reverse complement.
ATTCGATCAAGCGCGGGATTTCATCAGCGGTCTACGCAGCCTGCTGGCGCGCTGCGAGGAGCACAAACTCATCAAAGGGAAATAGCATGCCTGCACCCGGCGAACACAAAACCGTCCAAGCCCGCATCCTCGCCTATGCACAGGAGATCGGGTGGACCTATGTGTCCCGCGAAGAAGCGGAGAGGCGGCGAGGCTATCAACCACAGATGACGCAGAAGGGCACAGATTCCGAAGCGCCAGAAAATCATCTGCGAAAATCTGCGAAATCTGCGGTTCCCAAATTCTCGGATGGGAAAGGCCTTTCCCTTTTCTTCGACGATCTCCTCGACGCCAAGGTCCGGGAATTCAACCCACGCTATGCCGACGCCGAGGGAGCGTTGCTGGGGCAGTTCCGTCATCTGCATGCCGACATCTACGGCAACCGTGAATTCATCGAGCACCTGCGCAACCGGGGAAAATTTTTCGATCACGAGGAGAAGCGCGAGCGCGACCTGATCCTGATCGATTATGACGACCCAGCGAGGCCAGCATCGGATCGCTGGAATGTTTACGAGGTCACCGAGGAGTGGGCTTTCCACAACGGCCACTTCGGCACGCGCGAGGATGTCGTGTTTCTCATCAACGGCATCCCGGTGCTGGTGATCGAGTGCAAGAACGCCAACAAGGACGAGGCCATCGCGCTCGGGGTGGATCAGATTCGGCGTTACCACCACGAAACACCTGAGCTGTTCGTGTCCCAGCAGGTGTTCACGGCCACCGATGCGCTTGGATTTTCCTACGGGGTGAGCTGGAATACGGTGCGGCGAAATATTTTTAACTGGAAGCATGCCGAGGTCGGCCAGTTGGAGAAAAAGATCAAAACTTTCTGTGCCATCCCGCAGGTGCTAGCTTTCCTCAAGGACTACATCGTCTTTGCCGAGAAGGACGAGGAGCTGAATAAATACATCCTGCGCCAGCACCAGACCGGAGCGGTGGAGGCCACGGTTCATCGGGCTCTCGATCCGGCTCGCACGCGGGGCCTCATCTGGCACACGCAGGGCAGCGGCAAGACCTTCACGATGATCAAGGCGGCGGAGTTGCTTTTCCGCGAACCCCAGGCGGACAAGCCGACGGTGCTCCTCATGATCGATCGCAACGAACTGGAGGACCAGATGCTGAAAAACCTCTCAGCGCTCGGCCTCGGCAATCTGGAACACGCCGACAGCATCGCCCGCCTCAACCAGCTCCTGCGCGATGACTACCGGGGCATCATCGTGACGATCATCCACAAGTTCCGCGACATGCCGGCCAATCTGAATCTGCGGAAGAACATCTTCGTCCTCATCGACGAAGCGCATCGCACGACCGCAGGCGATCTCGGGAATTACCTGATGGCCGGTTTGCCGAATGCCACATTCATCGGCTTCACCGGCACCCCGGTGGACAAGACGGCCTACGGCAAGGGGACTTTCAAGACCTTCGGCTGCGAGGACGATGCGGGCTACCTGCACAAATACTCCATCGCCGACAGCATCGAGGATGGAACCACGCTGCCGCTCTACTACCAACTCGCTCCAAACGAAATGCTCGTTCCCCACGAGACCTTGGATGCGGAATTTCTCTCTCTCGCCGAGGCCGAGGGCGTGGCCGACATCGAGGAGCTGAACAAAATCCTCGAACGGGCGGTGAATCTGAAAAATTTCCTCAAAGGCAAAGAGCGGATTCGTCAGGTGGCGGCCTTCGTCGCCCGGCACTACACCGAGAATGTCGAGCCGCTCGGTTACAAGGCATTCCTTGTCGCCGTGGACCGCGAGGCCTGCGCTCTCTACAAGCGCGCGCTCGATCTGGTGTTGCCGGCGGAGTATTCCGAGGTGGTTTTCACCGGGAACAACAACGATTCCGCCCTGCTCAAGGAATTCCACCTCGACCCGAAGAAAGAGCGTCAAATCCGCAAGAGCTTCTGCAAGCTCGACCAGCAGCCCAAAATTCTCATCGTCACCGAGAAGCTTCTCACTGGGTTCGACGCGCCGGTGCTGTATGCCATGTATCTCGACAAGCCGATGCGCGACCACACGCTGCTCCAGGCCATCGCCCGGGTGAACCGTCCCTACGAAAACGAAGCGCAGGAGATGGTGAAGCCACATGGGTTCGTCCTCGATTTCGTGGGCATCTTCGACAAGCTCGAAAAGGCGCTCGCCTTCGACAGCGACGAGATCAATGCCATCGTGAAAGACCTCAAGCTCCTGAAGGTTCTTTTCCAAAACAAGATGACCTCGAAGGCTCCGGGCTACCTCGCGCTCATCGAGCAGAATTTCACCGACAAGGACATCGATACTCTCGTGGAGCATTTCCGCGATCCCGAGCGCCGGAAGGAATTTTTCAAGGAATACAAGGAGATCGAGATGCTCTACGAGATCATCTCCCCGGATGCCTTCCTGCGGCCGTTTATCGATGATTTCACAACGCTTTCGGCGATTTATGACATCGTCCGCAAAGCCTACACCAAGCGTGTGATGGTGGACCGGGATTTCCAGCGCAAAACCAATGCGCTCGTGCAGGAGCATGTGAGCGGTTACACGGGAAATGGTCCGCTCGATCCTGTGAAGATCGATGCCAACACACTGGACCTCATCAAAAGAAAGCGCGGCAGCGATGGCACCAAGGTGATCAACCTCGTGAAGAGCATCGAAAAGACCGCCGAGGAGAACAGCGACGACCCCTACCTCGTCGCGATGGCCGAACGCGCCCTGGCCGTGCAGGAAAGCTTCGAGCACCGCCAGACCGCGACGAGCGATGCGTTGGCGCAACTCCTCAAGGAAGTCGAAAACAATGAGGCACGGAAGAAGGAGCAAGCTGAGAAAGGCTTCGACGGTCTCACATTCTTCGTCTACCGAACGCTGCTCGATGCGAAGGTCGGCAACGCCGAGGAGGTGAGCCGCAAAATCAAAACCGCTTTCGTCGAGTATCCCGATTGGAAGCGCAGCGAGGCGGCACTCCGGGAACTGCGCAAAAAAGTGACCTTCGCGGTCTATGGCGAACTCGACGACCTCGATGTCGTCACGCACATCGTG
>JBIKUM010000265.1:0-4313 GCA_044347585.1 Terrimicrobiaceae bacterium | reverse complement strand
AAAGCCTGGATCAGCGCGCATTGCCACCTCCTCGGTAAGGACACACGCCAGATTTGCTCCGAACAGATCACATTCCGCTTGGACGGCGACGCGGCCAGTGCCCTCCCGAATATCGTTTTCTCGCATCTGGATTCCGATCTCCCGCTGTGTCTCTGGTGGAAGGCCGACTTCCCCGAGCCCCTCGACGAAAAGCTCTGGGCTTGGGTGGACCGCCTCATCTTCGACAGCAGTTCGTGGCACAATCCGCACCACCAGTTTTCGATCATCCGCCACATTTCCTCGCCCGGCAAAAGTGCAGCCGTGCTCTGCGACCTGAATTGGACACGCCTTCACGCATGGCGTTTTGCTCTGGCAAGCCAGTTTGACAATGCCTCCGCATTCCCACATCTGAGCCGCGTGGAATCCCTTTCCCTCCGCTGCGCACCGGGCTCCCGCATCTCCGCGCTACTCCTCCTGGGCTGGCTCGCGGGGCGCTTGAAGTGGCGTCTGGATGCGGAAAACGAAACTTTCATCACTGCGAACGACCACTCCATTCCATTCCACATCGAGGAAATTTCTGGCCCCAATCTGTCGCTCATTTCGATCAAATCTCCGGACGCCAAATTCGAGCTCAAACTCGCCGAGGAATCCGACTTTTTCGAGTCCACCATCCAGACGCCCGGCATCCCTGAGATTCGCCAAATCCTCCCCGCCCCGCGTGGGAGATTGGAAGACACCCTTCTGGCCGAGCTAAGCCGAGCCGGGCGCCATGCCCTCTACACCGAGTCGCTCGAGGTCATCCTTCCCCTGCTCAAACACTAAGGCAGGGCTGAAATACTATGCAGGTTTTTATCAGGGTTCTACCCTATGTCAGGCGCTACCCGTTGCTCGCCTTTGCCACGCTCTTCTGTGCTGTAGCTGGGACTCTGATGGTGATTGTCTTCCCGGCAATCACTCAGCAGATCGTCGATCAAGTCATCGGTCAAAACCGACCCGACCTCCTGCTGCCACTCGTTGGCCTCGGCCTCGCAGCATTCCTTGCGCAGAACGGTCTCAACGCCCTCCGCATCATCTTCAACAACCACTTCGAGCAACGCGTCATTTTCGACCTCCGCAGCGAACTCTACGCACACATCCAGCGCTTCCCGCTCACCTGGTTCGACAACCGCTCCACGGGCGACATCATGACCCGCCTCGTCGAGGATGTGACAAGCGTCGAGCGCGTGTTGATCGACGGCATTGAGCAAGGCACCGTTGCGATCCTGCAAATCCTGATCGTCAGCTGTGTCATGCTGGCCTACAGCCCCTCGCTCACCGCAGCCGTCCTCATTCCGATTCCATTCCTTGGCGCTGGAGCCCTTGCCTATACGCTCACCGCGCGCTCCCGCTACCGCAAGCAGCGCAAGGCCGTCTCAGCCCTGAATTCCCTGCTCCACGACAACATCGCTGGCATCCGCCAGATCAAAACCTACACCAGCGAGACACGCGAACACGCCCGTTTCGACGAGGCCAGCAATGGCGTGCGCAAAGCCACGCTCACCGTGATGAAAGCCTGGGCGCTCTACCAGCCCGGCATGGAATTCATTTCCTCCTGCGGACTCATCCTGGTCGCCGGGTTCGGCACTTCGCAAGTGCTCGCTGGAAAAATGGACACCGGTGCCCTCGTGGCATTCTTCGTCCTCACCCGCTATCTCTACGAACCCGTGGGACGCCTCCACCAACTGAACCAAATCTTCCAATCAGGCCGCGCCGCCGGGGATCGAGTGTTCGAAATCATGGATTCCGAAACCGAACCTGACGAGGGGGCTAAAAAGCCCACCTCCCGCGTGAAGGGCCATGTCATCTACCGAGATGTCTCGTTTTCCTACGACCCCAAGATGCCCGTCCTCCATGGCATCAACCTCGAAGCCAAATCCGGCGAAATGATCGCCCTCGTTGGACCAACAGGCGCTGGCAAATCCACCATAGTAAACCTCCTTGTCCGCTTCTACGAATTCACCAGCGGCGAGATCACCATCGACGGCACACCCCTGCGTGACATTCCAAAATCCCACCTCCGCGACAGCGTCGCCGTGGTGACTCAAGAGAGCTTCATGTTCAACGGGACCACAGCCGAAAACCTCCGCATTGGAAAACCTGATGCCACCGAGGACGAAATCTGGGAAGTCCTCCGCGCAGCCAACGCCGCCGAATTCATCAAGCGCCTTCCCGAGGGCCTCCACACGCCACTCGGCGAACGCGGAGTCAAACTCAGCGTCGGTGAGAAACAACGCCTCTCCATCGCCCGAGCCCTCCTCAAAAACCCTCCCATTCTCATCCTCGACGAGGCCACGGCCAGTGTGGACACCACCACCGAGCGGCTCATCCAAGAAGCCCTCGACCGCCTCATGGAAAACCGCACCAGCTTCGTCATAGCCCACCGCCTCTCCACCGTGCGCCATGCCGATCAAATCCTGGTCCTCGAGCGCGGATGCATAACCGAACGCGGCCGCCACACAGACCTCCTCGCACGCGGCGGCCTCTACGCCGAACTCTGCAAGAGCAGCCTCATCGAAAATTGAAGCTCCCTCGCAGGGCGCTGTTTTTTTCACCAAAAAGTCTTTGTCCTTACCCCTGCCGATCTGTGTAGGGTGAAAGCCATGTCAAACACGGACGCCGAACGAGGGACCCAAGGCAAGGCGCTGAGGGTGAATTTGGACAACGGATTTTACGGCACATTCGCCGAAATCGGAGCCGGTCAGGAGGTGGCCCGGCACTTCTTCTCGGCAGGAGGTGCTGCTGGAACGGTTGCAAAAACCATTTCCGCCTACGACATGACCTTCAGCGACGCCATCTATGGTTCCTCGCGCCGCTATGTGAGCCGCGAGCGCCTCGAGACCATGCTGGAACACGAGCAAAAGCTCCTTATCGAACGATTGGGATCCACAGCAGGAGACAACCGGCGATTCTTTGTTTTTGCGGATACCGTCGCGGCGCGCAGCTTCCGCCGCCACGATGAATCCCATGGCTGGATGGGCCTGCGCTTCCAACATGCCCCCCGTGCGAAATTCAGCGACATCATTCTCCATGTCCGCATGCTGGATGCCGAGAATCTCCTCCAACAAGAAGCTCTCGGCATTGCCGGAGTGAACCTCATCTACGGCGCGGCTTTCAACCACCAGAATCCCCGCGCGCTCATCGGCTCACTCCTTGACGACCTCAAGCCCGGCCGCATCGAGGTCGATATGATCCGCTTCTCCGGCCCCGCGTTTGCAGGCGTGGACAACCGCATTATGAGCCTCGAACTCGTTGTGCAAAAACTCACCCGCGCGACATTGTTCCGACCTGATGGCGAGGTCGTGCAGGCCTCGGATGCCTTCTACAAAAAACCCATCCTCGTCGAGCGTGGCAGCTTCCGACCCGTCACCTATGTGACCAACGACATGCTCGACGGCGCCAAGCGACTCTTTGAGCAGGAGAGCGGCGTCGCAGGTGCAGAGCCAGCCATTCTCATGGAGATCACCATGAAAAATCTCCTCTCCCACGGCCCACTCGATCTTCAGGATTTCCTCGATCGCGTGGACCTCCTCTCAGCCCTCGGCCGCACAGTGCTCATCTCCGACTACGGCGAATACTACAAGCTGGTGAACTTCCTCACCCGCTACACAGAGGAACCAATCGGCCTCCCCATGGGCATCCCCGGCCTGAATGAGATTTTCAATTCCGAACACTACAACGACCTTGAAGGCGGCATCCTGGAAGCCCTCGGACGCCTCTTCAAACGCAATGTCCGCCTCTATGTCTATCCCTTCATCTCGCCGAGCGGCGAACTCGTGACCTGTGGAAACTTCCGCACCCCGCCTGGCATGGAGAACCTTTACGAGCATCTCCGCGTCAACCACCTCATCCGCCCCATCGAGGATTACCGCCCCGACTACCTCCAAATCCACTCTCCCAAGGTTCTGGACATGATCGCCGCCGGAGACGCCAAGTGGGAAAGCATGGTTCCCGAGGCCGCGAGGGATGTCATAAAAAAACGCGGCCTCTTCGGTGCGGCGAAACTTGCCTAAGCCCCACGGCAACGGCATCGTGAGCGGCTGTCATGTTTTTCCGCCGACTCGTTCTCAATAGCTTCGCCAAACTCAAACTCGGTCGACTCGAGGTCATCCTCCCGGATGGCGCCAAAGGCGTCTACGGCGGACTCGGCGCGGGCATTGAGGCCCGCATCAAAGTGACCGATGAGAATTTCTTCAAGCGCTGCGTTCTCAACGGCCCCATCGGTTTTTCCGAAGCCTACATGGCCGGCGAATGGACGACCGACGATCTCACCAAGGTCATTGCGTGGTTTATCCTGA